>JADLGU010000170.1 GCA_020849155.1 Rhodocyclaceae bacterium
CGACAGCGGCGCCCTGCTCGATGGAGCGCGCCGCGCCATGCGCGCCAGCTACCAGCGCGAACTCGACGCGATGGAAGTCAACCTCGCCTTCCTCGCCTCGGTCGGGTCGGTGTCGCCCTATGTGGGCCTGTTCGGCACGGTGTGGGGCATCATGAACGCCTTCCGCGGCCTCGCCAACGTCAGCTCGGCCACCCTGGCCCACGTCGCGCCGGGCATCGCCGAGGCGCTGGTGGCCACCGCCATCGGCCTCTTCGCCGCCATCCCCGCGGTGGTCGCCTACAACCGCTTCGCCCACGACATCGACCGCGTCAGCATCCGCTTCGAGAGCTTCATGGAGGAGTTCTCGAACATCCTGCAGCGTCAACTGCGATGAATATGGACGAGGCTCTCTCCATCCCGCGCCGCAAGGCGCCCATCTGGTCGCCCCCTTCCGAGGGAAGGGGGCTGGGGGGATGGCACAACACCTGCCGTGAGGCGGCGCTGTCTCAGGGGCAACGCCCATGAGACAGCGCCGTCTCATGAACCAGATCAACGTCGTGCCGTACATCGACGTGATGCTGGTGCTGCTCGTCATCTTCATGGTGACGGCGCCGCTGATCCAGGTGGCCTCGGTCGACGTGCCGTCGGTGGGCAAGGCCTCCCAGGCGCCGGTCGATCCGCTGCAGGTGATCGTCAAGGCCGACCAGACGCTGGCCTTCCGCGCCACGCCCAACGCCACGCCGCGCGACGTCTCGCGCGAGGAGCTCGCGCGCCTGGTGGCCGAGGCGCAGAAGAAGAACCCGCAGCAGCCGGTGGTGGTGGCCGGCGACAGGAACGTCCGCTACGAGGCCGTCATGCAGGTGATGGACGATCTGCAAAAGCAGCAGGTGGCGCGGGTCGGCTTGCTGGTGCAGCAGGGCAAATGAACGCCGCCTTGTTCGAGCAGCGGCAAGACCCGGGCAAGGCGGCCTCGGCCACCCTCGCCGTGCTGGTGCACATCGCGCTGGCGGTGCTGCTGGTCTATGGCATCCGCTGGCAGACGCGGCCGCCGGAAGCCGTCGAGGTGGAACTGGTGCGCGCCGTGCCGGCGCCGCCCGCCGCCGTCGTCGCGCCGCCGCCGGAACCCGCACCCCCGCCGAAAGCCGAGCCCAGGCCCGAGCCGAAAGTCGAGCCGAAACCGGCGCCGCCCAAGCCGGACATCGCGCTGAAGGAGAAGGAAAAGCCGAAGCCGGAACCGAAGCCCGTGCCCAAGGCGGAGCCCCGGCCGGAGCCGGACAAGGCCAGCCGCCAGTTGATGGCCGAGGCCCTCAAGCGCGAACAACAACAGCTCGAAGCGCGCAAGGCCGAACAGGAACTGGCGCAGATGAAGGCGGCGCAGGCCGCCGCCGCCCGCGGCAAGGCCACGGCCGACTACATCGGCCGCATCCGCGGCAAGATCAAGGGCAACATCGTCCTGCCCCCCGACATCAAGGGCAATCCCGAAGCCATCTTCGACGTCGTCCAGCTGCCCAGCGGCGAGATCCTCAGCGTCAAGCTGAAGAAGTCCAGCGGCCACCCCGCCTATGACAATGCCGTCGAGCGGGCCATCCTCAAGTCGAGCCCGCTGCCCAAGCCGGAGCAGGGCGACCTCTTCAGCCGCAGCCTGGAATTGAAGTTCCGGCCATTGGAGGAGTAAGGCAAATGTATAATTCCCCGATTCTTGCCCTAGCCGAGTGATGATGACCGCCCTCGTTCGCGCCGCCTTCGCCCTTGTCGTGTTCGCGCTGTCCTTCGCCGCCCGCGCCCAGCTGACCATCGAGATCACCGGCGCCGGCGCCAACCGGATCCCCATCGCCATCGCCGATTTCGCCGGCGAGCCCGGCGTCTCGCGCGCCGTGGCCATGGTGGTGCGCGCCGACCTGGAGCGCAGCGGCCTGTTCAAGCTGGTGGAGGCCGGCGCCCCGCTGGCCGAGAACGCCGCGGTCAATTTCGGCGACTGGAAGGCGCAAGGCGCCGACGCCCTGGTCGTCGGAAGCGTCCAGCCCACCGCCAACGGCCGCTTCGAGGTGCGCTTCCGCCTCCACGACGTGCAGAAGCAGGCCTCGCTGGGCGGCCTGGCCTTCGTCATGGCTGCCCCGCAGGCGCGCACCACCGGGCACCGCATCGCCGATTTCGTCTACGAGAAGCTGCTCGGCGAGCCGGGCATCTTCTCCACCCGCATCGCCTATGTCGTCAAGAGCGCCGGCCGCTTCGAGCTGCAGATCGCCGACGCCGACGGCATGAACCCGCAGACGGCGCTGGCCTCGCGCGAGCCGATCATCTCGCCGGCCTGGTCGCCCGACGGCGGCCGGCTCGCCTACGTCTCCTTCGAGGCGAAGAAGCCGGTGATCTACGTTCACTCCCTGGCCAGCGGCAAGCGCCACGTCGCCGCCAATTTCAAGGGGTCCAACTCGGCCCCGGCCTGGTCGCCCGACGGGCGCAAGCTGGCGGTGGTGCTGACCAAGGACGGCGCCTCCCAGCTTTATTCCGTGAATGCCGACGGCAGCGGGGTGGTGCGCCTGGCTTCCTCCGCCGGCATCGACACCGAGCCCTTCTTCTCGCCCGATGGCCAGTTCATCTATTTCACCTCCGACCGCGGCGGCAGCCCGCAGGTCTATCGGGTTTCCTCCGCCGGCGGCAGCGCCCAGCGCATCACTTTCGAGGGCAGCTACAACGTCACCCCGCGCCTGTCGCCGGACGGCAAGAACATGGCCTTCGTCACCCGCAACGGCGGGCGCTTCCAATTGGCCCTGATGGACCTGGCCACCCGCCAGACCCAGGTGCTGACCGACTCGGACAAGGACGAGTCCCCCAGTTTCGCCCCCAACGGCCGGATGATCCTCTACGCCTCGGAGATCGGCGGGCGCGGGGTGCTGGCCGCCGTCTCCAGCGACGGCCGCGTCAAGCAGAAGCTCTCGGTGCAGGCGGGCGACGTGCGCGAACCGGCCTGGGGCCCGTTCCTGAAGAATTGATTTTTTTGGAGAGGTAATCATGCGCAATAAACTGATGATTGTTTTGGGGGCCGCCCTGATCGCCGGTTGCGGCACCACGGTCGACCCGGAGCAGCCCGGCGCCTCGGTGGAGGACCGCAACGCCAAGAGCATCGACGGCGCCGACGTCAAGCGCGTCACCCCCGAGGACAACCTCGGCACGGCGCTGGCGGCCGTCAAGCAGGGCGTGCTGGCCAAGCGCAGCGTCTTCTTCGACTACGACAGCTACGTCATCAAGGACGAGTACAAGTCGCTGGTCGAGGCCCACGCCAAGTTCCTGGTCGCCAACCCGCGGGTGACGATGCTGATCCAGGGCAACGCCGACGAACGCGGCAGCCGCGAGTACAACCTGGCCCTCGGCCAGAAGCGCGCCGAGGCGCTGCGCAAGATGCTGGCCCTGCTCGGCGCCCGCGAGGAGCAGATCGAGGCCGTCAGCCTGGGCGAGGAAAAGCCGCGCTGCAGCGAAGGCAGCGAGGCCTGCTGGTCGCAGAACCGCCGCGACGACATGCTCTACACCGGCGAGTTCTGATCCATGTTGCGCGCCCTGCGCCTGCTGCCGTTGCTGTTCCTCGCCGCCGCGCTGCCGGCGCGGGCGGCGCTCTTCGACGACGAGGAGGCGCGCAAGCGCATCGAGGCGCTGCGCACGGAGGTCAACGCCCGGATGGACAAGCTCGAGGCCGCCTCGCGCGGCCAGATCGAACTGGCCAACCAGATCGAGGCGCTCAAGCAAGAGGTCGCCAAGCTGCGCGGCCAGATCGAGGTGCTGGCCAACGAGATCGAGTCGACGCAGAAGCGCCAGAAGGACTTCTACGTCGATCTCGACAACCGCCTGCGCAAGCTGGAGGCGCCGCCCGCCGAGGCCAAGCCGGCTGAGGCCAAGCCGGCCGGCGACCCCGCCGCCGAAACGCGCGATTACGAAGCGGCGCTCGGCCTGTTCAAGTCGGGCAAGCACAAGGACGCGCTCGGCGCCTTCCTGAACTTCATCAAGGCCTGGCCGGCCAGCCCCTTCCTGCCCTCGGCGCACTACTGGGCCGGCAGCGCCCACTACCAGCTCGGCGAGTACAAGAAGGCCATCGAACTGTTCGGCAAGCTGGTCGCCACCTGGCCCGACGACGTCAAGGCTCCCGACGCCCTGCTCGGCGAGGCCAACTGCCTGCAGGAGTCCGGCGACGCCAAGGGCGCGCGCAAGGCCCTGGAAACCCTGGTCGCGAAATATCCCGCCAGCGGCGCCGCGGCCGTCGCCAAGCAGCGCCTGGCGCCCAGCCGTCCGCCGCGCAAGAAGTAGCCGCGGCCGGCGGCGCCGGCTGGATGCCGCAGCATGACCGACCTGACCGCCACGCTCCGCGTCACCGAGATCTTCCATTCCCTGCAGGGCGAGAGCACCCGCGCCGGCCTGCCGACGGTGTTCGTGCGCCTGACCGGCTGCCCGCTGCGCTGCGCCTGGTGCGACACCGACTACGCCTTCTCCGGCGGCGAGACCCGGACGCTGGGCGAGGTGCTGCTGGAGGTGGCGAAGCACGGCGCGCGCCATGTCTGCGTCACCGGCGGCGAGCCGCTGGCGCAGAAGGCCTGCCTGCCGCTCCTGGCGGCGCTGTGCGACGCCGGCTACTCCGTCTCGCTGGAGACCAGCGGCGCGCTGGACATCGCCCAGGTCGACCCGCGCGTCTCGCGCATCATGGACCTCAAGGCGCCGGCCTCCGGCGAGGCGGACCGCAACCACTGGGAGAACCTGGGGCAGCTCAACGCCGGCGACGAGCTCAAGATCGTGCTGGCCGACGAGGCGGACTACGCGTGGGCAAAGTCGGTCTGCGCGACACGGCGGCTGGACGCGATCTGCCCGGTGCTGCTCTCGCCGGTGGCCGGCAGGCTCGACGCGAAACGGCTGGCCGAATGGGTGCTGCGCGACAAGCTGCCGGTGCGCGTGCAGCTGCAGCTGCACAAGCTGATCTGGGGATCGGAGCGCGGCAGGTAGCCGCTCAGCAGACCGGCGCGCCGTAGGCGCGCGAGAAGGGGATCGGCCCGGACAGCGCCAGGCGGTCGCCGTGGCCGAGGACGATGCCGTCCTCGAAGCTGCCGCCGAAGGACTTCAGGATGTTGTGGCCGTTGCGCCAGGCGGCGAAGATTTCGCGCTCGGGAATGCCGAGCCGGCGCGCCACTTCGGCGGGGGGCGCGCCTTCCGGCAGGCTGACCCGCAGCGGCTCGTACTTGCGCACGAAACGCACGAGGCTGTTGTAGAGATGGACTTCGACTTCGATCATGGCCGGACATGATATGGTGCCGCCTGCACCAGATAATTGACCCGCGTCAAAGCCGATGCCCGACAACAACCAGCGCGCCGTCGTGCTGCTCTCCGGCGGCCTCGATTCCGCCACCACCCTGGCCATCGCCGCCGCCGAGGGGCATGCCTGCCACGCCCTGTCGGTGGCCTACGGCCAGCGCCACGCCGCCGAACTGGAGGCCGCCGCCCGCATCGCCCTGTCGCTGGGAGCCCGCGAGCACCGCACGGTGGACGTCGACCTCGGCCAGTTCGGCGGCTCGGCGCTCACCGACCGGCGCATCGCCGTGCCGATGAAGGGGGTCGCGCCGGGCATCCCCGCCACCTACGTGCCGGCACGCAATACCGTCATGCTGTCGCTGGCCCTGGCCTGGGCCGAGGTGCTCGGCGCCCGCGACATCTACGTCGGCGTCAACGCCGTCGACTACTCCGGCTATCCGGACTGCAGGCCGGAATACATCGCCGCCTTCGAGGCCATGGCCAACCTCGCCACCAAGGCCGCCGTCGAAGGCGCCCGGCTCTCCATCCGCGCCCCCCTCATCGCGCTATCCAAGGCCGAGATCATCCGCCGCGGCACGGCGCTGGGCGTGGACTACGGCCTCACCGTCTCCTGCTACCAGGCCGACGCGTCGGGCGCCGCCTGCGGCGCGCCGGCTTCGAGGCGGCCGGTCTGTCCGATCCGACCCGCTACCGCACTGCTTGAAAACTGAAATTCACCCCGGTTATATAGGGTGAAACAAGACTGATCCACCTTCCGGGCGGTTTCTTTAGAATCCGCTGATCGCGTCCCGGGACGAGGGCGCGCATCGAGGAGGAAGCATGGAATTCACGATCCACCACCAGGTGCTGACGGCCGTATTCGTCACCGCACTCGTCATGGGCGCCGTGGCCAACAAGACCAACTTCTGCACCATGGGCGCCGTCTCGGACTGGGTCAACATGGGCGACAGCGGCCGCCTGCGCGCCTGGCTGCTGGCCATGGCCGTGGCCATCCTCGGCGTCGCCGCCATGACCGGCAGCGGCCTGGCCAGCATCGGCAACAGCACTTTCCCGCCCTACCGCACGCCGAACTTCGCCTGGCTGCGCTATCTGCTCGGCGGCCTGATGTTCGGCATCGGCATGACGCTCGCCTCGGGCTGCGGCAACAAGACCCTGGTGCGCCTCGGCGGCGGCAACCTCAAGTCGCTGGTGGTGCTGGCCATCGCCTCGGCTTGCGCCTACCTCATGCTGTGGACCGATTTCTACGGCACCGTCTTCAACTCCTGGATCGCCGCCACCACGGTCGACCTCGGCAAGGCCGGCATGAACAGCCAGGCGCTGGGCGAATTCTTCGGCGGCGGCACCGGCGCCCAGGCCGCCACCGGCGCCGTGCTCGGCCTCGGCCTCATCGGCTTCGCCTTCGCCTCAAGGGATTTCCGCGGCAGCTTCGACAACATCCTCGGCGGCCTGGTCATCGGCCTGGCGGTGGTGGTCGGCTGGTACCTCACCGCCGGCCCGATGGGCGTCGCCTGGAAGGAATGGGCGGAACTCGCCGACACCCTGCCGAGCCGCGTCGAGGTGCAGTCCTTCACCTTCATCAGCCCAATGGGCGACAGCGTCCGCTACCTGATGAATCCGGCCAACCTCGCCAACATCAACTTCGGCGTCACGGCGTTGAGCGGGGTGATCGTCGGCTCCTTCATTTACGCGCTGCTCAGCGGCGGCTTCCGCATCGAATGGTTCGCCTCCGCCGGCGACTTCGTCAACCACGCCGTCGGCGCCGTGCTGATGGGCATCGGCGGCGTGCTGTCGATGGGCTGCACCGTCGGCCAGGCCATCACCGGCGTGTCGACCTTGGCGATGGGTTCCCTCCTCACCTTCCTCGCCATCGTCGCCGGCGCCGCCGCGACCATGAAAGTCCAGTACTGGCGCATGATGCAGGAGGCCTGAAAAACCGCTGTCAAATTGACAGTCCGCAGGCCGGCTTCTATAATGCGCGGCTCTTTCGGGGGTCGTTAGCTCAGCTGGTAGAGCAGCGGACTTTTAATCCGTTGGTCGGCGGTTCGAATCCGCCACGGCCTACCACCGAAATCAAGGGCTTGGGAGCAATCTCAGGCCCTTTTCTTTTGCCGTCTCCTCCTTCATCGCTTCGGGCAACTGTCTTTCCTGCAACAGTCAAATTCCAAAACCTGATTTACGCTCTGCGGCAATACCCGTGTCGCATCGATTCGGGCCGACCGCCAGGCATTGCGGAAAACCGTGATTGTTCCGCTGTCCGATCTCTGCGCATAATCGTCCGCAACAGAGGAGGGGAAAGCAATGTTCCAGGTTCGCATCCATGGTCGCGGCGGGCAGGGCGTGGTTTCCGCCGCGGAAATGCTCTCGGTGGCGGCCTTCCTCGAAGGCCGCCACGCCCAGGCCTTTCCCAGCTTCGGCTCGGAGCGCATGGGCGCCCCGGTGATGGCCTTCTGCCGCATCGACGCCAAGGAGATCCGCCTGCGCGAGCCGGTGATGGCGCCCGACGCGCTGGTCATCCAGGACCCGACGCTGCTGCACCAGGTCGATCTGTTCAGCGGGGTCACCCGCGAAGGCCTGATCCTCATCAACTCGACGCGCAGCTTCGACGAGCTCGGCATCGGCGAGTTCGTCCAGGGCTTCCATCCCGACCGGCTGTGCACCGTGCCGGCCAGCGAGCTGGCGCTGAAGCACGTCGGCCGCCCGCTGCCGAACGCCGCCCTGCTCGGCGGTTTCGCCGCAGTCTGCAGCCAGGTCAAGCTGGAATCGGTGTTCGCCGCGATCCGCGAGAAATTCCCCGGCAAGGTGGCGGAAGGCAACGTCGCCGCCGCGCGCGAGGCCTTCGAGATCGTCATGAAGGAACGCGAGGAGGCGAACCATGCTTAAGCAGACCGAAGGCTCCCACGCCATCGCCGAATGCGTCGCCCTGTGCCGGCCGGAGGTGATCTGCGCCTACCCGATCACGCCGCAGACCCATCTCGTCGAAGGGCTGGGCGAAATGGTGAAGACCGGCGAACTCGCCAACTGCGAGTTCATCAACGTCGAATCCGAATTCGCCGCCCTCTCGGTGGCCATCGGCGCCTCGGCGGCGGGGGCGCGCACCTACACCGCCACCGCCAGCCAGGGCCTGCTGTTCATGGCCGAGGCGGTGTACAACGCGGCGGGGCTGGGCCTGCCCATCGTCATGACCATCGGCAACCGCGCCATCGGC
>JADLGU010000171.1 GCA_020849155.1 Rhodocyclaceae bacterium
ATCATGACCGCCTTGCCGCTGTCCTTGGTCGGCGTCTTTGTCGCGCTGTTTGTCTGTCGCAGTTCCATGAACATGTTTTCGATCATCGGCATTGTCATGTTGATGGGCCTGGTCACCAAGAACGCCATCCTGCTGGTCGACTTCGCCAACCAGGCGCGCGCCGCCGGCGCCACCCGCGAGGCGGCCATCCTCGAGGCCGCCCGCGTGCGGCTGCGGCCGATCCTCATGACGACCCTGGCCATGGTGTTCGGCATGCTGCCGCTGGCGCTCGGCGTCGCCGAGGGCGCCGAGCAGCGCGCGCCGATGGGGCAGGCGGTGATCGGCGGCGTCATCACCTCCTCGCTGCTCACCCTGGTGGTGGTGCCGGTGGTCTACACCTTCCTCGATGATCTCACCGCCTGGGCGAGGCGTCGCTTCGCCGGCAAGGAACAACCATGAAAACCCAACATCTGCTGGCGGCCGTCCTGGCCGCGACGCTGCTGGCCGGCTGCTCGAAGCCGGAGGCCCCGGCCCAGCCCCTGCGCACCGTGCGCGTCATGCAGGTTGACGGCGCCGCCGTGTCCGGCAGCCTGACTTTCCCCGGCGAGGTGCGCGCGCGCTACGAGAGCCGGCTGGCTTTCCGCCTCGGCGGCAAGATCGTCGAGCGGCGCGTCGATGTCGGCGCGGCGGTGAAGCGCGGCCAGGTGCTGGCGCGCCTCGACGCCCAGGACGCTTCATTGAATGCGGCGCAGGCCGAGGCGGCGCGCGCCCTGGCCGAAGCCGAGGCGAAGCGCTACCGCGACCTGCGCGCGAAGAACTTCGTCAGCCAGGCCGTGCTCGACGCCAAGGAGACGGCGCTGAAGACCGCCGCGGCGCAGGCCGGCCTGGCGCGCAACCAGTCCGCTTACACCACGCTGGTGGCCGACCGCGACGGCGTGGTGACGGCGGTCGAGGCCGAGGCCGGCCAGGTGGTGGCCGCCGGCCAGACGGTGCTGCGCGTCGCCGAGGGGAACGAGAAGGAAGTCGTCATCGCCGTGCCGGAGAGCGACGTGGAGAAGGTGCGCGGCGCCGAGGGTTTCGCCGTCGCGCTGAACAGCCTGTCCGGCCGCAGCTGGGCCGGCCGCCTGCGCGAGCTGTCGCCCTCCGCCGATCCCGCCACGCGCACCTTCACGGCGCGCATCAGCGTGCCGCAGGCCGATGAATCGGTGCGCCTCGGCATGAGCGCCCGCGTCGAGGCGAAAGTCAGTCACGGCGACACGGCGCTGCGCCTGCCGCTGTCGGCCTTCTTCACGCGCAACGACCAGGCCAACGTCTGGGTCGTCGATCCGGCCACGCAGACGGTGGCGCTGACGAAGGTGGAGACCGACGGCGTCGCCGGCAACGAGATGCGCGTCAAGGCCGGCCTGCAGCCCGGCCAGTTGGTCGTCATCGCCGGTGCCAGCCTGCTCGAGCCGGGGCAGAAGGTGCGCCTGCCGGAGCAGAAATGATGAAACCTGTTTCACCACAGAGACCCAGAGGCACAGAGAAAAGCATAAATAGAAAGCGAGTCTCTGCTTTTCGGTTTCCTCTGTGCCTCTGTGTCTCTGTGGTTAAGGGTTTTAAATGAATCCAGAAGGCCGCTTCAACCTCACCGCGGGGGCGCTGCGCCATCGCGAGCTGACGCTGTTCTTCATCCTGGTCATCGCCATCTCGGGCTTCGCGTCCTATTTCAAGCTCGGCCAGCGCGAGGACCCGGACTTCACCTTCCGCGCCATGGTGATCCGCACGATGTGGCCGGGCGCCACCGCCGAGCAGGTGGACAAGCAGCTCACCGACCGCATCGAGAAGAAGCTGCAGGAGATCCCCTTCTTCCGCCACACGCGCAGCTACTCCAAGCCGGGCGAGTCGCTCATCATCCTCGAGCTGCACGACACGGCGCGCGGGCCGGCGGTGGCCGACGCCGGGTACCAGGTGCGCAAGAAGATCGGCGACATCCGCCACACCCTGCCGGAGGGCGTCGCCGGGCCGTTCTACAACGACGAGTTCGGCGACGTCTTCGGCTCGATCTACGCCTTCACCGCCGACGGCTTCACGCACTCCGAGCTGCGCGATTACGTCGAGGCGGCGCGCCAGCGCCTGCTCAAGCTGAAGAACGTCGCCAAGATCGACCTGGTCGGCGTCCAGGACGACCGCATCTTCATCGAGCTGTCGACGCAGAAGCTGGCGACGCTCGGCCTCGACGCGCAGCAGATCGCCCAGGCCCTTGCCACGCAGAACGCCGTGGTGCCGGCCGGCGCGGTGAACTCGGCGACGCACACCATCCCGCTGCGCGTCACCGGCGAGCTGAATTCGGTGGCGGCGGTGACCGACACGCGCGTGGCGGCGGGCGGGCGCAGCATCCGCATCGGCGACATCGCGCGGGTCTGGCGCGACTACGTCGACCCGCCGATTTCCAAGATGTACTACCGCGGCCAGCAGGCGATCGGCCTGGCGGTGTCGATGACCCGCGACGGCGACGTGCTCAAGCTGGGCGAGGACCTTGCCGCCGAGATGGAACGCATTCACGCCGACCTGCCGATCGGCGTCGAGTTCGCCCAGGTGTCGGACCAGCCGCGCATCGTCAAGTCGGCGGTGGGCGACTTCATGCGCGTCTTCCTCGAGGCCCTCGGCATCGTGCTGCTGGTGTCCTTTCTCAGCCTCGGCCTGCGCACCGGCCTGGTGGTGGCGATCACCATCCCCTGGGTGGTGGCGGCGACCTTCCTCGGCATGCGCTACTTCGGCATCGACCTGCACCGCATCTCGACCGGCGCGCTGATCATCGCGCTGGGCCTGCTGGTGGACGACGCCATGATCGCGGTCGAGATGATGTCGAGAAAGATCGAGCAGGGCCTCGGCAAGCTCGCCGCCGCCGCCTTCGCCTGGCGCAGCACCGCCTTTCCCATGCTCACCGGCACGCTGATCACGGCGGCCGGCTTCCTGCCGATCGGCACGGCGAAGTCGGCCACCGGCGAGTACACCTTCGCCATCTTCGCCGTGGTGACGCTGGCGCTGCTGATCTCCTGGGTCGCCGCGGTCACCGTCACGCCCTTCATCGGCCACTGGCTTCTGAAAGGCCCGCAGCACGAGCACGCCATCGCCGGCCACGACGTCTTCGACACGCGCTTCTACCACCGCCTGAGCGGCGTGATCGAGTG
>JADLGU010000172.1 GCA_020849155.1 Rhodocyclaceae bacterium
CGGCACCGAGCGCTCGGCGGCGGTCTGGTCGCTGCTCTACGCCGAGGGCGTGCGCCTGATGAACCTGGCCCACGCCGAGGCCTATGCCCGGCGCTTCCCGCATC
This sequence comes from Rhodocyclaceae bacterium, assembly GCA_020849155.1. Classification (GTDB taxonomy): domain Bacteria; phylum Pseudomonadota; class Gammaproteobacteria; order Burkholderiales; family Rhodocyclaceae; genus Desulfobacillus. The sequence goes on from JADLGU010000172.1 coordinate 105, forward strand.
TGGTCCGCCTGACACTGCCGCAGGGGGCGATCGACCTGTTGAGCAACATACCGGCACGCGACGTGGCGCTGGTTTCGCCGCTGGCCACCCTGGTGGTGCACGACTCGGCGCATCCGGCCCTGCTGCAATTGCTGCTCGAAGCGGCGCAGGAGGTGCATCGCGAGCCGGGTATTTTCCAGCGGCCGGGCGAGTTCCCCCGTCCCGGCGTCGCCGACTTTCCGCTGGCGCCGCAGGCCGAGCGCTTCTACAAGTCGGGCAAGCCCTTCCTGCAGCGCTACCTGCCGTTCTGGCTGGCCAACCTGATCGACCGCACGGTGGTGATGCTGGTGCCGGTGTTCGCGCTGCTGATCCCGATCCTGAAGTTCGCGCCCGGCCTCTACAGCTGGCGGGTGCGCTCGCGCATCTACCGGCGCTACGGCGAGCTGAAGTTCCTCGAGGCGCAGGTGGAAACCAATCCGGAGCTGCACGGCCGGGCGGAGTGGCTGGAGAAGCTCGACCGCATCGACGCCGACGTGCAGCACATCCCGACGCCGCTGGCCTTTGCCGACATGCTGTACACCCTGCGCAGCCACGTCGAACTGGTGCGCGCCACCATCCTGCGCCGCGCGCCGCTGGTGGCGCCTGGGGAAATCAAAGAGACCTGATCTTCGCCAGCAGGGCGCTGGTGGAGCGGTCGTGGCGGAAGGGGATGGAATGCACGCTGCCGCCGCGGGCGCGCACCAGATCGGCGCCGACGATGTGCTCCGGCGCCCAGTCGCCGCCCTTCGCCAGCACCTCGGGCTGGACCAGGCGGATCAGCTCCAGCGGCGTGTCTTCCTCGAACCAGGTCACCAGCGAGACGCTTTCCAGCGCCGCCAGCACGGCCAGGCGGTCTTCCAGGGCGTTGACCGGGCGCTCGCCGCCCTTGCCGAGGCGCTTCACGGAAGCGTCGGAATTGACGCCGACGACAAGGCTGGCGCCGAGGGCGCGCGCCTGCGCCAGATAGGTGACGTGGCCGCGGTGCAGGATGTCGAAGCAGCCGTTGGTGAACACCAGCGGCCGGGCCAGTCGCGCCAGCCGGGCCGCCAGCCCGCCGGGCGGGCAGAGCTTGGCCTCGAAAGCCGGCGCCGACTGGCTCACTTTGGCTCGGCCGGCTTCGGCTTGGCCTCTTCCGCCGGCCGGTTGTCGAGGCGCTGCGCCTCGCGGATCTCGACGTATTCGAAGACCCGCACCACCTTCTTCACGCCGGCGGTGGTGCGGGCGATCTCGGCCGCCTCGTCGGCCTCCTTGCGCGTCACCAGGCCGAGCAGGAACACCGTGCCGGCCTCGGTCACCACCTTGACGTGATTGGCCTGGAACTTGTTGGCGTCGATGAAACGGGCCTTCACCTTGGAGGTGATGTAGGTGTCGTTGCTGCGCGCCTGGAAGCCGCTGACGGCGCCGACCTGCGCCTCGTTGACCACGCCCTTGACGTTGGCGATGCCGGCGACGGCCTTCTCCAGCTCGGCCTTGATGCCTTCGTCCGGCACCTCGCCGGTGAGCAGCACCTTGAGGTTGTAGCTGGTGACATTGATGTGCACCTTGTCGCCGAATTTCTCGTTGATGCGGTTGAACGAGCGGATCTCGATGGCCTCGTCGGCGAGATAGGTTTCGGCGTTGCGGCGGTCGACGATCATCAGGGCGCCGGCGCCGACGCCGGTGGCCACCGCCGGGACGCAGCCCTGCAGGGCCGGCAGGGTGAGCGCCAGCAGGGTGGCGGCAAGCAGCGGTTTGTTCATGCGTCTTCTCCTAGCAACAGGCAATCGATTCCGTCGCACAGGCAGTGCAGGGCCAGCAGATGCACTTCCTGGATGCGGGCGGTGCGGTCGGACGGCACGCAGACGTGGGCGTCCGCTTCGGCCAGCAGCGGCCCGATGGCGCCGCCGCCGCGGCCGGTGAGCGCCACCACGCGCAGCTCGCGCTCGTGGGCCACGCGGATGGCCTCGACCACGTTGGGCGAGTTGCCGCTGGTCGAGATCGCCAGCAGCACGTCGTGCGGCTGGGCCAGCGCCGAGACCTGCTTGGCGAAGACCTGGTCGAAGGCATAGTCGTTGGCGATCGAGGTCAGCGTCGAGGTGTCGGTGGTCAGCGCGATGGCGGCGAGCGGCGGGCGCTCCTTCTCGAAGCGGTTGAGCAGCTCGGCGGCGAAGTGCTGGGCGTCGGCCGCCGAGCCGCCGTTGCCGCAGGCCATGATCTTGCCGCCGGCGAGCAGGCAGGCCGTCATCATCTCCACCGCCTGGGCGATCGGCGCGGCGAGCGCCTCCATGGCGGCCAGCTTGGTCTGGGCGCTGTCCTCGAACTGGCGGGAGATGCGGGCGAGCAGGTTCATGGCGGAATTGCGGCGGATTCTAGCATGGGCGAGCGGCCCTCCCGGCGTCGTCACAGCACGACGAACACCTCGATGCGGATGCGCTTCCAGGGATCGCGATGGCGCTCCAGCCGGGCGATGCGCGCCGCCACCTGGCCGCCGCGATCCATTTCCTCGGCCACGGCGCGGTTCTCGGCGCGCGGCAGGTAGCCCAGCCTGCGCCCGCGCCACTCGACGCGCACGGCGCGCGGGTCGTGCGGGTTGTCCGACTCGCGCACCAGCACGAGGGCATCGCCGGCCTTCATCTCGCCCCACAAGGCGCGCCCGGCGTAGAACTGGAAGCCGGCCAGCGGAGAGCTTTGCACCAGCAGCTTGATCGACTCGGCTGCCGCCGGCGCGGCGAGGAGCAGGCCAAGCAGGAGCAGCAGGCTACGCGGCGTCAAAGGCATTCTTGATCCAGTCGATCGATTCGCCGTCGAGCAGCACGGCATCGAAGCGGCAGGCCGGCCAGGGCTTGCCGGCGAGGTAGTGGCGGGCGGCCAGCGCGATGCGCCGCTGCTTGGCCGGC
>JADLGU010000173.1 GCA_020849155.1 Rhodocyclaceae bacterium
CCAGCCGCTTGCGTGCGCCGTCCTTGTTGTTGGCAACGAGCTCCAGGCCGGCGAGGGCGGAGACGGCCGGGAAGTACTTCGGATCCTTGGCGAGCGCCGCGTTGAAGGCCGCCTTGGCGCCGGCGGCGTCCTTCTTGGCCAGGAGGACCCGGCCGCGCAGCAGGTCGGGCAGCGGCTTGTCGGGCATCTTCTTGGCGATGGCATCCACGGCCTTCAGAGCGCCGCCGGTGTCGCCGGCCTGCATGCGGGCGCTGACGAGCGCGAAGTCGGCACGCGGCCCCTTGTCTTCGGCCGCGATGCTCTCGAGCGCGCTGACGGCCGCGCCGGTGTCGCCGCGCGCAAACTGCGCGAGCGCCACGGCCGTGCGCACTCGGGTGTCGTCGGGCGCGGCCTTGCCCGCGCGCTGGAAGGCCTGGTCGGCACGCTTGGTGTCGCCGATCTGCATGTAGGCCTCGCCGGCCAGCGCCAGGCTGCCGCCGTCGGCCTTGGGGCTGTCGATCAGGCTGCCCAGCGCTTCCAGCGCCTTGTTCGCCTGCCCGGTGCGCAGGTAGGTCTGGGCCAGCAGGTGGCGAGCGGGCAGGTGGCCCGGCGCCACCTTCAGGACGCGGCCCAGAAGGCCCTCGGCCTGGACGTAGGAGCGCAGCCGGTACTCGGCAGCGGCCGCCAGGAGCAGCACGCGCGGGTTCTCGGGCATCGCCTTGAGCATGCGCTCGGCGATCTCGCGGGCCACCGCGGGCTTGCCATCCTGCAAGGCGAACTGCGCGTCGATGAAGAGCGTCTCGGGGTGGTTCGGAGCGGACTTCTTGAGCTTGTCGAACTGCGCGCGCGCCTCGGTGGTGCGGCCTGCGCCCGAGTGGATGCCGATGAGGGCCACATGGGCCGCCACTGCGTTGGGTGTGCCCTCGAGCACCTTGTTGTACGCCGCCAGGGCGCCGGCTTCGTCGCGCTTGCCGCGCCAGAGCAGATCGCCCTTCAGGATGCCGGCCTTCTCGTCGGTGGCGTTGCGGGCGAGGACTTCGTCGAGCAGAAGCAGCGCGCCGGGAAGGTCGTTCTCGGCCACCTTCAGGCGTGCCTGCAGGATGACCGCGGGCGCATACATCGGCTGCGACTGCAGCGCCCGCTGCGACTGCTGGAGCGACTTCGCCGGCTCGTTCTGCAACGCGTAGGCAACGGCCACGCTGGTGGCCAGATCGGCTTGGGCGGCCGGATCGCGCAGCGTGGTCTGCGCGTACTGGCTGATGACCTTGATCTGCTGGCCGAGGAGGATCATCGCCCGCGCCATCTCGGGAAGCACCTGCTCGTCCGGGACCGACAATTCCTGCGCCTTCTGCAGTTCGACCAGCGCGGCGGTCGGGTCGCCCGTCTCGAGCAGGGTCTTGCCGAGGAGGAAGCGGCCGTTGGCCGAGTTCGGATTGCGTTGCAGCAGCGTCTTGAGCTGGATCGTCGCAGCGTTGTAGTCCTTCGCGGCGACGTAGCCGCGCGCAGACTCCTCGATCTTCTCGTCGGAGTCTCCGCCGCAAGCCACGAGGGCGGCCGCGGCGAGAACGGCGCAGACGAAGCCCTTTCGGCCGAACGTGCGGTTCGATTTCATGTGTACTCCTGCTGAGCCGGGGCCCTCTAGCGCAACTGCTTCATCATCTCACCGACCTGAGCCTGGAAAGGCACTTTCGACCCGAGGGCCGCGAGGCGCTCGAGCTCGGTGCGGGCCAGATCCTTGTCGCCCGCCTGGAACGCGATGCGGGCCAGCGTCATGCGCAGCCCCATGTCGCCGGGGGCGATCTCGATGGCCCGCTTCTGCGTCTTGATGGCCTCGGCGAACTGCTTGTCGGCCGCCAGAGCCAGCGCCAGTGTGTCGAGCGTCCCGGCCTGGCCGGGCATCAGGTCGACGGCGCGTTGCGCCAGAGGCAGTGCGCCCGGCTTGCCGCGCGTCACCAGCACCCACGCCAGGTTGTTGAGCGCATTCGGGTGATCGGGGCGCAGGGCGATGGCCAGGCGCAGGTGCTTCTCGGCCCGGTCGAGGTCGCCGCGGCCGACCGAGGACGAGCCGATCTCGTCCTGCATGCCCGCGTCGTCGGGGTGGCGCTTGATCCATTCGGATGAGACCGCGTCGGCTTCTTTCTCGCGGCCGGCCATCAGCAAGTGGCGGAAGAGCTGGCGCGTCAACTCACCCTTGGCCTTGGCACGCGCCGCCCCCTTGCGCAGGGCGTCGATCGCTCCGGCCCGGTCCTGGACGCGTTCGAGCGCCGCGCTTTCGAGCAGATAACCCGACTCGGACTCGGGCGAGCGCTGCTGGAGTTCGCGCGCGATCTGCACCGCCTGTGCGCCTTGCTTGTTGCTGATCAGGAGGGCGACCAGATCGACTCGCGCCTGAGCCTGGCTGGGGTCGAGTTCGATGGCGCGCCGCAGGCTTGCGATGGCGGCCGTGAGGTTCCCCTGCTCGCGGTGCATGGCCGCCAGGCGCATGTGCGGCTTGGCGGAACCGGTTTCCAGGTTCGTGATGCGGCGGAAGGTGGTGATGGCCTGTTGCTGGTCGCCCGCGAGGGCCTGCGTGCGGCCCAGGGCATCGAGGATCTCGGGATCGCTGGTGATGGCTGCATCGGCCGCCTGCGCCGCGATCAACGCTTCCTTGAGTTGCTTGGCGCGGAGGTTGGTGTCGATCAGGGCGATGCGGGCGGCGACATCGTTCGGCGCGATGCGGATGGCCTCGGCGAGGGTCTTGCGTACCTCCTCGATCGGCGCGCCCCGCTGCTCCCGGATGCGGGCGAGCGCCAGGTGCAGCAGGGGGTTGCCGCCATGGTCGGGGACGGCCGCCTCGAGACGGGCCTGGGCCTGTTCGAAGCGCTTCTCGCGGATGTCGACTTCGACCAGGTTGCTCAATGCGGAATAGGACTTCGGGTCTGTCGCCCAGGCCTGATCGAAGGCGGCCCGCGCGCCGGCAAGGACGCCCCGCGCGCG
>JADLGU010000174.1 GCA_020849155.1 Rhodocyclaceae bacterium
AGCCGCTCGGCCTGGAAGGCGAGGTCGGCAAGGCCGTGCAGGAGGAGCTCAAGCTGTGGAACCAGACGCTGCGGCATTACCGCGCCCAGGAATGGGACCAGGCCGAGGTGGCGCTGCTCAACCTGACCCGCATGGCCCCCGGGCGGGGGCTGTACGGCAAGTACATGGAGCGCGTCGCCCAGTTGCGCAAGAACCCGCCCGAGGCGGGCTGGAAGGGCGTCTGGAAGTTCGAGACCAAATGACGGCCCCCTTCCATCGCCTGGCGTCGCCGTCCTGCGCAGACGGACTTTTGGAGACGGCATGAAGGTACGCGTTCTCGGTTGCAGCGGCGGCATCGGCGGGCGGCACCTGCGCACCACCTCGCTGCTGGTCGACCACGACATCCTGATCGACGCCGGCACCGGCGTCGGCGACCTGTCGCTGGCCGAACTGGCGCTCATCGACCACGTCTTCATCACCCATTCCCACCTCGACCATCTGGCCTGCCTGCCGTTCATGGTCGACACCGTCGGCGACATGCGCAGCAAGCCGCTGACCGTGCATGCCACCCAGGCCACCCTGGAGATCATCCAGGCGCACCTGTTCAACTGGGCCATCTGGCCGGACTTCTCCGAGATCCCGAACCGCGACCGGCCCTTCATGCGCTACGCCGAGACGCGGGTCGGCAAGTCGGTCAAGGTCGACGGCCGCGAAATCACCCCGCTGCCGGCCAGCCACACCGTCCCCGCCGTCGGCTACCGGCTCGACAGCGGCGAAGGCAGCCTGGTGTTCAGCGGCGACACCACGGTGTGCGACGAGCTGTGGAAGGCCGTCAACAAGATCCGCAACTTGCGCTACCTGATCATCGAGACCGCCTTCTCCAACCGCGAGCGGCAGCTGGCCGTCGCCTCCAAGCACCTCTGCCCGGACATGCTCAAGGAGGAGCTGCACAAGCTGCAGCGGGAGGCGGAGATCTACATCACCCATCTCAAGCCCGGGCAGATCGAGCTGACCATGCAGGAGATCGAGGAGTTCATCGGCGAGTACAAGCCGCGCATGCTGCAGAACAACCAGGTGTTCGAGCTGTGAGCGGCAACGGCATATCGGTCGATCTGCTGAAGCGGCTGGAGCCGCTGGGGGCGCTGTCCGCCGACAGCCTGCGGGAGATCTCGCGCATGTGCTATGTCGAGAAGGTCAGCCGCAATCTCGACCCCTTCCGCCTCAAGGGGCTGGCGGGCCAGGCCGTCTACCTGGTCAAGGGGGAGCTGAAGCTGGATCTGCCCGACTCGAGTTCCGAAATCCTGGTCGGCGGGACCGAAGCCTCCTGCCGCTCGCTCGACAAGCGCAAGCCGCCATTCGTCGCCACCAAGGCGATCACCGACGTCGAGCTGATCCGGATCGACGAGGAAGTGCTCGACATCATGCTGACCTGGGACCAGCTGGCCGCGCCGACCGCCCAGGTGGCGAGCAAGTCGATGGATACCACCGACATGACGGACTGGCGCACGCTATCCGGCATGTTTGCCGCGGAGAACCTGACCAGCGGAATTTTTTCCTCCCTGCCGCCGGCCCATATCGAAGAACTGCTGCGGCGTTTCCAGCGCGTCAAGACTGCCAGCGGACAGGAGATCATCCGCGAGGGCGAAGAAGGGGACTTCTACTACGTCATCGAAAGCGGCCGCTGCCAGGTCAAGCGCCAGGTGGGCGGGGCCAGCGTCGAGCTGGCCGAGCTGAAGGCCGGCGACGCCTTCGGCGAGGAGGCCCTGGTGGCCAATGCCCGCCGCAACGCCAGCGTCGGCATGAAGACCGACGGGGTGCTGTTGCGGCTGGCCAAGGCCGACTTCATCGAGCTGCTCAAGGAGCCGCTGATGCACCGCCTGTCGCGCAGCGAGGCCGAGCGGCTGGTCGCCGCCGGCGCGCTGTGGCTGGATGTGCGCTTCCCGGCCGAATACCTTGCCGACAAGCTGCCCGGCGCGATCAGCATTCCGCTCAACGAAATCCGCAATATGTTCGGGACCCTCGACAAGCGGAAAGAGTATATTGCTTATTGCCAAACCGGCCGCCGCAGCTCGGCGGCGGCCTTCCTGCTGTCCCAACGCGGCTACAAGGCCTACCTGCTGGAAGGCGGTTTGCGCGGCGACGCGGCTTAGACGCGGTTCCCACTGGCTCGGGGGATGATCGGTTATGAGTGCGGTACTCGGCACGACACAGGATTCAGGGGCGGCGGGCGACGTCGCCAGCCGCCTGACGTTCTTCAAGAGCCTGCAGACGGTCACCAACAAGATCCATGCGACGGCCAACATCGACGAGATCATGCTCGAGCTGTCGCAGGACATCTGCACCCTGTTCAGCGCCGATCGCCTGACCATCTATTCGGTGAGCGAGGACAAGTCTTCGATCGTCTCCAAGGTCAAGACCGGCCTGAATTCCTTCAAGGACCTGCGCCTGCCCATCGCCGACCAGAGCATCGCCGGCTTCGTCGCCCTCTCGAAGAAGCTGGCCAACATCCGCGACGTCTACGATGAAGCCGAGCTGAAGTCGCACACCCCCAGCCTGCGCTTCCTGCAGGAAGTCGACAAGCGCACCGGCTACCGCACCAAGCAGATGCTGGTGGCGCCGATCACCGACGCCCACAGCGGCGAGCTGCTCGGCGTGGTGCAGCTGATCAACAACAAGGCCGGCGCGCCCTTCAGCCAGGTGGCCGAGGAAGGCGCCAAGGGCCTGTGCGAGACCCTGGCCATCGCCTTCGCCCAGCGCCAGAAGCAGCCCGCGCACGTCGTCAAGTCCAAGTACGACCACCTGGTCGCCGACGCCGTGCTCTCCGCCGCCGAGTTCGACCTCGCCACCCGTTCGGCGCGGCGCAAGGGGCTCGACATCGAGGAGGTCCTGCAGAGCGAGTTCCAGGTCAAGCAGGCGGCCATCGGCGCCGCCCTCTCCAAGTTCTTCGGCGTGCCCTACGAGCCCTACAAGAGCGACCGCATCAAGCCGATGGACCTGCTGAAGAACCTCAAGCGCGACTACGTCGAGGTTAACCAGTGGCTGCCGATCGAGGAGACCAAGGAGGGCGTGGTCGTCCTGACCATGGATCCCGAGCAGGTGAAGAGTTCGCGCATCGTCAATAACGTCTTTCCCAAGAGCAAGCTGGTCTTTCGCGTCACCACGATCGGCGAGTTCAAGCAGTCGATCGACCAGTTCTACGGCGCGGCGGCCGATTACGGAACGGTCGGCGATCTGCTCTCCGGGCTCGACGAGGGCGAGGAGGGCGCCAGCGAGCTGACCAGCGACGACCTCTCGGCGGCGGCCGACAACGAACTGGTCAAGCTGGTCAACAAGATCATCATCGACGCCTACAACCAGGGCGCCTCGGACATCCACATCGAGCCGCGGCCGGGCAAGGACAAGACCATGATCCGCTTCCGCCGGGACGGCTCGCTGGCGCCCTACATCGAGGTGCCGGCCAGCTACCGCAACGCCCTGGTGGCGCGCCTGAAGATCATGTGCGACCTGGACATCTCGGAGCGCAGGAAGCCGCAGGACGGCAAGATCAAGTTCAAGAAGTTCGGCCCGCTCGACATCGAGCTGCGGGTGGCGACCATCCCCTCGGCCGGCGGCGTCGAGGACGTGGTGATGCGGATCCTCGCTGCCGGCGAGCCGATCCCGCTGGAAAAGCTGGGCATCCTGCCGCAGAACCTGGAGCGGCTGAAATCGGTGGTGGAGAAGCCCTACGGCCTGTTCTTCGTCTGCGGCCCGACCGGCTCCGGCAAGACCACCACCCTGCACTCGGTGCTCAAGCACCTCAACACCCCCGACACCAAGATCTGGACCGCCGAGGATCCGGTCGAGATCACCCAGAGGGGCCTGCGCCAGGTGCAGATCAACCGCAAGGCCGGCCTCGACTTCGCCACCATCATGCGCGCCTTCCTGCGCGCCGACCCGGACATCATCATGGTCGGCGAGATGCGCGACAAGGAGACGGTCTCGATCGGCATCGAGGCCTCGCTCACCGGCCACCTGGTGTTCGCCACCCTGCACACCAACAGCGCCCCCGAGTCGATCACCCGCCTGCTCGACATGGGCATGGACCCCTTCAACTTCGCCGACGCCCTGCTCGGCATCCTGGCGCAGCGGCTGGGCAAGCGCCTGTGCGGCGAATGCAAGCAGGCCTACACGCCGACGCAGGAAGAAATGAAGAGCCTGCTCACCGAGTACTGCGAGGAACTGCTCAACACCGACACCTTCAAGAAGGACGCCAAGGCCGCCTACGAGGCGGTGTACAAGGAATGGACCAAGGCCTACGCCAACGACAAGGGCCAGTTCACCCTCTACCGCGCCAAGGGCTGCGACAAGTGCAACAACACCGGCTACAAGGGCCGGGTCGGCCTGCACGAGCTGCTGGTCGGCTCCGACAAGATCAAGAAGCAGATCCAGGAGCATGCCCGGGTGGCGGAACTGCTGGCCACCGGGCTGAACGAAGGCATGCTGACCCTGAAGATGGACGGCATCCAGAAGGTCCTGCAGGGCATCACCGACATCAAGCAGATCCGCGCCGTCTGCATCAAGTAGGAATAACGGCCCCGTGGATACCGTCGAAGACCTGTTCCGCCGCTTCGAGCAGCTCAACGCCATCGGCGCGGCGCTGTCGCACGAGCGCGACATCGACCGGCTGCTCGAGAACATCCTGCTCGCCGCCAAGACCATCACCCATGCCGACGGCGGCACGCTGTACCGGATGACCGAGGACGAGGCCAGCCTGCGTTTCGAGATCGTCAGGAACGACAGCCTGAAGATCGCCATGGGCGGCGCCTCGGGCAAGCCGATCCCGTTCCCGCCGCTGCCCTTGAAGACCGACCGGGGCGAGCCGAACAACTCGATGGTGGCCGCCTACGCCGCCATCCACCAGGAGACGGTGAACATCGCCGACGCCTACGAGGCGGAGGGCTTCGATTTCACCGGCACCCGCAAGTTCGACGCCAGCACCGGCTATCGCTCGCAGTCCTTCCTCACCGTGCCGATGAAGAACCACGAGAACGCGGTGATCGGCGTGCTGCAGCTGATCAACGCCATCGATCCGGACAGTAAAAAGGTGGTGCCCTTCTCGGCCGCCGACCAGCGCCTGGCCGAGTCGCTGGCCTCGCAGGCCGCCATCGCGCTCACCAACCGCCAGCTCATCGACCAGCTGGAGCGGCTGTTCGAATCCTTCATCCAGCTGATCAACGTGGCGATCGACGAGAAGTCGCCGTATACCGGCGGACACTGCGAGCGGGTGCCGGTGCTGACCATGATGCTGGCCGAGGCGGTGAACGCCACCCGGGCCGGCGCGCTGGCCGATTTCAGCATGAGCGACAAGGACCGCTACGAGCTGAAGATCGCCGGCCTGCTGCACGACTGCGGCAAGGTCACCACCCCGGTGCACGTGGTCGACAAGGCCACCAAGCTGCAGACCCTGTTCGACCGCATCCACCTCGTCGACACCCGCTTCGAGGTGCTCAAGCGCGACGCCCAGATCGCCATGCTGAAGGCCCGTTCGGCGCTGCGCAACGGCCAGGAAGAGCATGCCGGGAAGGCGCTGGAGGAGGACCTCGCCCGCCACCTGGCCCAGCTCGAGTCCGACCGCGAGTTCCTGCGCCGCGCCAACATCGGCTCGGAGGCCATGACCGCCGAGGACCAGGAGCGGGTCAGGCGGATCGGCACCGGCTACCGCTGGATCGACGTCGACGGCCGGCCCGCCAACTTCCTCAGCGACGACGAGCTGGAGAACCTCAACATCCGCGCCGGCACCCTGACGCAGAAGGAGCGCGAGACCATCAACTACCACATCGTCGCCACCATCAAGATGCTGGAGCAGCTGCCCTGGCCCAAGCATCTGCGGAACGTGCCGGAGTACGCCGGCGGCCATCACGAGCGGATGGACGGCAAGGGCTACCCGAAGGGCCTCGTCCGCGAGCAGATGAGCGTCCAGGCGCGGGTGATGGGCATCGCCGACATCTTCGAGGCCCTCACCGCCCGCGACCGCCCCTACAAGCGCGGCAAGACGCTGTCCGAGTCGCTGGAGATCCTCGGCAAGTTCAAGCTCAACGGCCACATCGACCCGGACCTCTTCGACGTCTTCGTCGGGCAGAAGGTGTATCTCAAGTACGCCGAGAAATTCCTCGACCCGGAGCAGATCGACGAGGTGGATGAAAAGGCGATCCCGGGCTATCGCATTGCTGCAACGCAGCAGAGGTGACGCGAATCGTCACATCATGACCATCGAAATGAACCCTACTTTAGCGCTGCCGCCTGATTCCACCTAAAACAAGCGCTTAGGCTTCTGGCTAAGCTGGCACGCCTATTGCGTAATTGACAGCGTGTGTCGGGAGCCTCCAAACTTCCCAGCCATACTTTCCAACTGCAGAAGGAGAACTTCATGAAAGCGATTCAAAAAGGTTTCACCCTGATCGAACTGATGATCGTGGTCGCGATCATCGGCATCCTGGCTGCCGTGGCCCTGCCGGCCTATCAGGACTACATGGTCCGCGCCAAGGTTTCCGAGGCGATTCTGGCGGCCTCTTCCGGCCGCACCGCGGTCGCCGAGGCCTTCTCGAATTTCGGCGGCGTGATGAAGACCAACCAGGCTTCGATGGGCGTGCAGAACCAGGGTTCGGCCTACGTTACCAGCATCGACTGGAACTACGTCAGCGACACGGTCGGCTATATCACCGTGACCACGGGCACCACCAACCTGCCGTCCGACGCCCAAAGCAAGACCATCGAGCTGCGTGGCACTGGGATACAAGCCACCGGCCAGGTGGGCTGGGATTGCGGCCCCGGCCGCGCCAACGGCATGCCGGCCAAGTATCTGCCCGGCTCCTGCAAGACCCAGTTCTAAGCTGAGCTGATTCGACAGCGACCCCCGGCGCAGTCCGCCGGGGGTTTTTTATTGGCGCAACTTCCCAACCGATTCCATTGATCCGCCGTTTCGCGCT
>JADLGU010000175.1 GCA_020849155.1 Rhodocyclaceae bacterium
GATAGCCGTTCTGCCGCTCGAGCACATTCAGCTCGATGGCGAAGAAGGCGGTGAGCCAGAGCGCGGCGTCCCAGGCATCGAGCCAGTCGCCGCGCCAGGCCCAGGCCAGCACCAGCGCGCCGAGCGCTGCATACAGCGCCCCGGTGGCGGCCCAGAACAGACGCCGGCGCCGTTCCACGGCCAGCGGGAAACGCACCTCGATTTCAAGCAGCACGACGACGGCGATCCAGAGCCCGGTGTTCAAGGCATCCAGCCACTGCCGCTCGCGCAGATAACCGACCGCCGCCACCAGCACGCCGGCCGCCGCGGCGAGGCGGACCAGATGGATGGCGAGGCGCCCGCCCGGCTTCAGGCGCTCGCCGTGCGCCGTCTCGATCTCGAACAGCACCAGCAGCACAATCCAGGCGGCGGAGTCGAGCAGCTCGCTGGCCGAACCGAACAGCGCGTAGAACGCCAGATTGAGCGCCAGCAGCGCGAAAATGGCGCGCTTGAAGCGGTGGAATCCGGGCACCGCCATGGGACCGCTGTCAGTGCTTGCGGTGCTGCTCGCCGTCGTGCGCCACGTGGTGCGTCTGCGCCGCGGCGTGGTGGCCGTGGAGGGCCGGCGCGTGGCTCGGCCGGCCCGTCCACTGCGGCAGCAGCGAGCCCGCGACCATGCCGGCGGCCGAGACGAAGAGGCCGATCAGCTGCGGCGGCACCAGGCTTTCGGCGACGAGGAACTCCACCATCAGCCAGCTGCCCAGCCCGGCGATGGTGGCGAAGAGGGCGCCCTGCGTCGTCGCGCGCTTCCAGAAGGCGCCGAAGAACAGCGGCACGAAGGCGCCGGCCAGCGTCACCTTGTAGGCGTTCTCCACCATCTTGAAGATCGACGACTGCGAGTTCAGCGCGAAGGCCAGCACGACGCCGGCAAAGCAGACGATGGTGGCGCGCATCAGCCAGAGGAAATGGTGGTCGCCCATGCGCGGGAAGAAGCCCTTCACCACGTTCTCGGCGAAGGTCACCGAGGGCGCCAGCAGCGTCGCCGAGGAGCAGCTCATGATGGCCGAGAGCACCGCGCCGAAGAACACCACCTGTGCCAGCACCGGCATGTGGCTGAGCACCAGCGTCGGCAGGATCAGCTGCGAGTCCTTCTCCAGCAGCTCGTTGAACACCTGGGGGTCGATCAGCGTCGCCGAGTAGGCGATGAACATCGGCACGAAGGTGAACAGGAAGTAGGTGCCGCCGCCGAGGATCGAGCCGCCGATGGCGATCCTGGCGCTCTTCGCCGAGGTGATGCGCTGGAAGACGTCCTGCTGCGGGATCGAGCCGAGCATCATCGTCACCCAGGCGCCGATGAAGGTCAGCCACATCGCCGCATCCGCCGGCGGGAAGAAGTCGAGCTTGCCGGCGGCGCTGGCGTGGGCGATCACCGGCGCCACGCCGCCGGTCATGCCCGACACCACGTAGCCGATGTAGAGCATGCCGCCCATGATGACGCCCATCTGCACGAAGTCGAGCACCGCCACCGCGAACATGCCGCCGAAGGTGGTGTAGGTCAGCACGATCGCCGTGCCGATGACCATGCCCATTTCCGGGCTCACCGCGCCGTCCGTCACCACGTTGAAGATCAGGCCGAGCGCCTTGATCTGCGCCGACACCCAGCCGAGGTAGGAGGCGACGATGCACAGCGTCGTGATGACCTCCACCGTGCGGTTGTAGCGCATGCGGTAGTAGTCGCCGATGGTGATGATGTTCAGCTTGTAGAGCTGGGTGGCGAAGAAGAAGCCGGCGATGACCAGGCACAGCGAGGAGCCGAAAGGGTCGGCCACCACGCCGCGCAGGCCGTCCTTGACGAAGGTCGCCGAGACGCCGAACACCGCTTCCGCGCCGAACCAGGTGGCGAACACCGTGGCGGTGACCACCGGCAGCGGCAGGTGGCGGCCGGCCACGGCGAAGTCCTTGGTGTTCTTGACGCGCGTGGCGGCGACGAGGCCGATGCCGATCGATACCAGCAGGTAGAGGATGACGAAGGTCAGCAGCATAAAAAGTCGGTCTGCGGAGGACGGCGCGGATTATAGCGAAACCAGCTGCGCGACGAGGATCGCCGCCAGCAGCCCGGCGGCCAGCTTCACCCAGAAGGTCTGCCGCCGCTCTTCCGCCCGCAACCGCGCCACTTCCTCGCGCAGGGCGGCCAGCGGTTTCGGGTCGAGCGCCTGGTGTAGCAGGCGCGGCAGCTGCGGCAGCAGCGCTGCCCACTGCGGCGCCTCGCGCTTGAGGTTATTGGCCAGCGCCTTGAGGCCGACGCGTTCGGCCATCCAGCGCTCGAGGAAGGGCTTGGCGGTGGTCCACAGGTCGAGCTCGGGGTCGAGCTGGCGCCCCAGGCCCTCGATGTTGAGCAGGGTCTTCTGCAGCATCACCAGCTGCGGCTGGATCTCGACGTTGAAGCGCCGTCCGGTCTGGAACAGGCGCAGCAGCGTCTTGCCGAAGGAGATGTCCTTCAGCGGCCGGTCGAACACCGGTTCGCAGACGGCGCGGATGCCGGCCTCGAACTCGTCGATGCGGGTGTCGGCCGGCACCCAGCCGGCGTCGATGTGCGCCTGCGCCACCATCTTGTAGTCGCGGCGGAAGAAGCCGAGGAAGTTCTTCGCCAGGTAGCTCTGGTCGAC
>JADLGU010000176.1 GCA_020849155.1 Rhodocyclaceae bacterium
CGCGTAGAAGAACATCGCCAGCGCCGGCAGCGGAAACTTCTGCGGATGGTTGCACGGCTCCACCACCGTGCCGTAGCTCGCCGTCGCCCCCGCCTCCAGCCAGCGCAGGCTGCTCATCTGGCGCGAGTCGGTCAGCTGCCCGCCGAAGGAGGTCAGGTGGTCGGCCAGCGCCCCCGGCAGAAAAGTCAGTGTCCCCAATGCGGCGACCTGCGGCAGGCCGGTGAAATAGAACAGCACATCGTCGCGGCCGGCGATGCCCGCCGACTCCAGCACCTCGATCGGGAACACCCCCGCCAGTTCCCGCGCCGTCTGCTCGAAGGTCGCCGCCCGCACGCTGCGGGCCTTGTCCGGCGTCTGCAGCAGGTAGGCCCGCCCGGCCGGAAAGCGGCCGTCGGAGGCCACCCCGCGGTCGATCAGCGCCTTGGCCTGCTCGAAGCTCTCCGCCGCCAGCAGCATCGCCGGGCGCAGCTTCAATTCCGCCCACGGATACAGGCTGGGCGAATTGAAGTAGGGGCTCGGCGCCGTCGCGCCGCACTGTTGCGAACAGAAGCGCTCGTCGAAACCGAAGGCCAGCGCCGAGGTGAGCGACATGCAGCCGGCGCGGTAGGGCGCCGCCCAGGCCACCGCCCAGGCCTGCACGTGCGCCGGGGTGGCCCGCAGGATCTCCTCGCGCAGCCGCTCGAACTCCTCGCGCGCCAGCGCCGCGCGGCCGGGCGCGAAGCGCACCCGGATCACGTTTGCTGCGGGGATGCGCCGCGCCTGGCGGTAGTACTCGCCGATCCGGCGCGACAGCGGATCATCGTCGTTGACGATCAGGCCGAGCTCGTCGGCCGTCAGCCCGCTGCGCGGCGGCAGCACCTGCGGCTGGGCGCAAGCCGCCGAAGCCGCGAACAGCAGAAGCAAAAAAAATCGGCGCATGGCGCCGATGATACTTGGACTTTGTATTTCGTCATGCCGGCGCAGGCCCCGTCACCGTCACCCCGGCGCAGGCCGGGGTCCGGTGCGGCGGTCGGGAAACCCCTGGATTCCGGCCTTCGCCGGAATGACAAAACCCTCGTCACCCCGGCGTAGGCCGGGGTCCAGTGCGGCGGTCGGGAAACCCCTGGATTCCGGCCTTCGCCGGAATGACAAAACCCTCGTCACCCCGGCGTAGGCCGGGGTCCAGAACGGCGGCCTGCGCCGGAAAGACGGATCAGGCCCGCCGTCTTGCGACGAAGCCGAGCAGGCCGAGGCCGGCCAGGAGCATCAGATACGCCGAGGGCTCGGGCACCGGCGTCAGCACCTTGATCGAGCTGTCGAGGCCCTGGGTGTTCCCCTCCAGGCCCTGGATATGCACCATCATCGGGGTGGTGAAGGACGCGGCGCTGATGCCCGTGCCGAGGATCTGCCAGCTGGAGAAGTCGGTGGCCTTGAAGCGGTCCGAGTCGGGCGCGCCCGAAGTCGGATAGGTGGCGTTCCAGGTGAAGGAATAGCTGGCATTGGTGGTCGAGCCGTAGGTCGGCGCGGCATTGAAGACGTTGCCGGTGATGGCTGTCACCGTGCCCGCCGGGCCGTTGAACAACAGCTGGCTCAGGAAAGCCGATGACGGCAGCCAACCGAAGCTGCCGGTCAGGGTGAACTGCGCCCCGCCGGAGACATCGTCGATCGACAGCGTGGCGACCGGGGCGATGGTCCCGCCGCCGTTCAGTTCGGTGAAGGAATAGCTGCTCGCCAGCGCCCGCTGGGAGAGCGAAAGGCCGAGAAACAGCAACGCGAAAAGCGCCAGGAAATGCTTGAGCCGGAGCATCGTTTTTACCTCTTGTTGTGGATGCTCGGAGGATAGCTTGGCGGCATCGAAACGCAATAGCCCGTTCGGACTATTCTCCGGCAGGGAGATCCACTCGCGGAAAAAGTCGGTCTGCGCGGGACGGCGAAGGAAGGACCCCTGGATTCCGCCTCGGCCTCAAGCATTCCGGGGTGACGGCGCCGGAATGACGGGGCTCTCGTCACCCCGGCGTAGGCCCTTCACCTCGTCACCCCGGCGTAGGCCGGGGTCCAGTGCTGCGGTGGAAAAATCTCTGGATTCCGGCCTGCGCCGGAATGACGAATCCTCCCCGCCCTTCGCCGGAATGACGAATCTCCCCGGCCTGCGTCGAAACGACGGATCAGGCCCGCCGTCTTGCGGCGAAGCCGAGCAGGCCCAGGCCGGCGAGCAGGAGCGCCCAGGTCCCGGGCTCGGGCACGGCGAGCACATTGCCTTCCAACAGCACGCGATCGAAAATCGCCCTGCTGTTGACGCTGTTACCTTTCAGGCTGAGCACCACTCTGAGCGATTGCAGATCGCTGCGAAGCACGAAGGCATTCCAATCGGCGGTCTGCCAGCCATAATCGCCCGGCCCCAAATCCGTGAAAGAAGTAGAACTCCCGCTAACGTCATACCAAACGACTTTCGGGTCGGCGTTGGGTCTGACTGTAATATCGCGGTTTTCTCCGGCGGTGTCCTGGGTTTTGAAGGTGAAGTGCGCGTTGGTGACCTGGAAGGTCCAACCGGGATCGGCGGTGAGCGTGAAGTCGAACCAGTAGCCGCCCTGGCTCTTCAACAACTGCATGGCCATGTTGCCGCCGCCCAGGTCGACGAAGCTGTGCGGCGCCGGGTTGCCGGCCGAGTTGCGTCCCACCACCGGCGTCACATGCAGATGCGCCGCCACGCTCTGCGCCGTGTCGGTGCCGGTCCCGCTGCCGAAGGTGAACTCGACCAGGTCGAGGGCGGCAACCGGCCCGCTGCCGAGCGCCAGGGCCAGGCCGAGGAGCGCGACGACACGGGCGCGCAACGAACGCAGTCGGTCACGAAAATCCAAACGTCCCTCGCGCGACGGCGCGAGGGTGTCGCGCACAGTCGATTGCCCCTGATCGTCTCTGGTCTGCGCATTCATGGTCTCTCCTCCCATTCATGACCAACCCCGTTATTCCTTCTGTCATTCCGGGCAAGCGGAGCGCGACCCGGAATCCAGTACGACGTCGGAGAACTTCCTGGATTCCGGCCTGCGCCGGAATGACGGATCAGACCCGCCGTCTTGCCGCAAATCCCAGCAGGCCGATGCCGGCCAGCAGCAGCATCCAGGTGCCCGGCTCCGGCACCGCGGCGACGCTGATCTCGCCGCTGGTGTAGAGGGCGCTGGTGTTCCAGGCCAGGCCGCTGGCCAGCGCCGGCAGGGCGACGCTGCTGAAGGTGCCGCTGAGGCCGTTCCAGTCGAAGAGGTCGTAGGTCTGCCCCGCCGCGGCCGTCCAGCCGCCCCAGTACTCGACGTTCAGGCCGATGCCGGCCAGCGTCACCGTCGAACCGGACAGGAAGACGATCTTGTCGTGGCCGCTGCCCGGCACGAGGCCGCCCAGCTCCATGGTCAGCGTGCCGCCGGAGAAGACGATGCTGCCGCCCATCGTCATCAGGCCGGGGCTCAGGCCGGGCGCCACGCCGCCGGCGAAATGCTTGGTGCCGGCGCCGAGGAAGCCGCCCGAGCCCGACACCACGCCGAAGAAGGTGGCTGTCGAGCCGGCGGTGACGTTCACCGCGCCGTTGTTCACGAAGTTGTCCCAGAAAACCGCTTCGGAACTGGGCCCGGAGACATTCACCTGGCCGCCGGACTGGTTCGTCACCGCGCCGGAATGCGTGTTGAGGCCGTACAGGCTCATGCGCCCCGCGTTCGTCGTGCCGCCGTGGGCATAGACGTCGGCGTTCATCAGGTTCATTTCGCTGCCGGCGGCGTTGTTCAGGGCGCCGCCGATCTCCAGGGTCGAGCGGCTGGACGTCGACTGCGCATCGATGCGCCCGCCGTTGGCGACGTTGCCGGCCAGCTGCATGCTCTGGCCGTTGCCCACCAGCACCCGGCCGCCGCTGCCGAGGGCGAGCGCGCCCGCCAGCCGCCCGCTGCCCGTCACCGTGGCGTTGTTGCCGAGCGTGGTGCCATTCACCGTCGTCACGCTGCCGCTGTTGAGGTTGAGCGTCGCCAGCTGGCCGGTGTTGGCGAAAATATTCAGCGAGTTCACCGTCGCGTCGGATGGCCCATACACCGTGGCGCTTGCCGAGGGATGGATCACCACGTCGTGCGGCAGGCCCGGCGTGATGCCGAAGCTGCCCATGCCGGCGAAGTTCCAGTTGGCGGCGCTGCTCCAGTAGCCGTTGCCCGCCTGCCAGTCGGGGTGCAGGGTCAGGCGGAAGGCTTCGGTGGTACCGCCGTGGCTGACGGTGCCGGCGACTTGCGCCAGGTCGTTGATGCCCCGGGCGTCATAGAACGTCCAGCCGGCGGGGGCGAGGCTGTTGAGGTCGTACATCTTGCCGGCGTTCCACAGGAAGGCGTGGGCGGTGCCGACGACGCCTAAGTGTGAGTGGCCGACCACCTGGCCGCTGGCGTTGAGAGCGAAGGCGAGGCTTGAAGACCCGCCCAGGGTGCCGAGGTCCTGCATGCCGCTGCCGCTGGTCCACAGGAAGGCGTGATTGGAGCCGAGGCTCGTGTGCGAATAGCCGGCTACCTGGCCGCCGGCGTTGATCGCGTGGGCGGAGCTGGAATTTCCGCCCAGGGTGCCGAGATCCACCATGCCGCCGCCGCTCGACCAGAGGAAGGCATGCTGGTAGCCGCTGCTAGAACTTGCATAGCCGGCCACTTGGCCGCCAGCGTTGATCGCGTTGGCGTAGCTGATGCCCCCACCTGTCAGGGTGCCGAGATCTTTCATGACGCCGCTCGACCAGAGGAAGGCATGGGTACTGCTGCTCGTGTACGAATAGCCTGCCACCTGGCCGCCGGCGTTGATGGCAGTGGCGAAGCTGGCACTCCCGCCCAGGGTACCAATATCCACCATGCCGCCGCCGCTGGTCCACAGGAAAGCATGGCTGTTGCCGCCCGTGCTTGAATAGCCGGCCACCTGGCCGCCGGCGTTGATCGCGTTGGCGTAGCTGAGACTCCCGCCCAGGGTGCCGAGATCCTGCATGCCGCCGCCGCTCGTCCAGAGGAAGGCGTGGTTGTTGCCGCTGCTGCCGAACGTCGATGCATAGCCGACCACCTGGCCGCCGGCATTGATGCCGTATGCGTAGCTGGTACCCCCGGTCGTCAGGAAACCCAGCGCATCCGTCGTCGAACGCTGCGCCAGCGCCGGCTGGGAGAGCAGGCCGGCGGCGATGAGGGAAAGGGAAAGGGTCTTGACGCGCATGCGGGCCTCCTCTGGGTATTCGTGTTGGTTATCCGTTATTCATAGATCAATGCTGCCGGAAAGGCAATGGCCTGTTCGGACCATTCGCGGCCGAATCTTTTTGATTCCTGCGAAAACTGAAATTTCGTCATTCCGGCGCAGGCCTTTCTCTTCGTCACCCCGGCGAAGGCCGGGGTCCAGTTCGGCGGTAGAAGAAACCGCTGGATTCCGGCCTGCGCCGGAATGACGAGGTGGGCTGGATTCCGGCCTTCGCCGGAATGACGAAGCTGCGGATGTTGCCGGAACGAGAAAATCAGGCCGCGCCATCCCAGCCCGCCGCGGCGAAAGCGGCGATAAAACGCTCGTAGTCGGCTTCCGGCAGGTGGTTGATGCCGGCGGCGGCCTTCCTGCCGCCGCCGCTCTCGAACTGGCGGCACAGCGCGTCGGCGCCGTCGGGCCGGGCCTGCGGCGCGCGCACGCTGACCAGAAAGCCGCCGCCGGGCTTGGCCGTCAGCACCGCGATGGCCCGCTCGGCGTGGGCCGAGGCCAGGCGGTTGGCGAAGACCCCCGAGACACGCCGCGCCCAGGCGGTGTCGGGCAGCACATACACCAGCCCGCCGTCCTCGGCCAGGGCCGGGCGCAGCTCCTCGGCGAAACGCATGTCCTCGCGGTAGCCCTCGCGCAGCGCCTGGAAGGCCGGCGCCTCGGCGATGAAGGTGAACGGGCGGCGGTACTGCTTCAGCAGGCGGTAGAGCTCGGCCGGCGGATAGCGCAGGTCGGCCACGCTCTCGCCGTAGGCGTTGTAGTTGAGCGCCTCGCCCAGGTCGCGCAGCAGCGCCGCCTGCTGGGCGTCGAAGCCGGCCTCGCGCGCCAGGCGGCGGGCCGCCGCGTCGAGGTTGTCGCCGAAGGCGCCGACGATGGCCCAGGTGTGCTGCGCCCCGCCGAGGTGGCGGTCCACCAGCAGGCTGGTGCACACCCCGGCCGAGGTGTCGATGCAGGCCTGCAGGTTGGCGTGCGCCGGGATCTCGCCGGCGTAATGGTGATCGAACCAGCTCAACCGCGCGCCGGCCGCCAGCGCCCGCTCGAGGCCGGCGCGGTTCGAATCGAGCGAGACGTCGAGCACCGTGATGCGGTCGCGCGGGCGGACCTGGATCTTCTCCAGCAGGCGGATGTCGCGCTTGACGCCGGTGATCAGCCGCGCCTCCGGCTCGTCGTCCTGCAGCCGCAGCTGCAGCAGGGCGCAGATGCCGTCGGCGTCGCCGTTGAAAACGTCGTAGCGGTGGTTGGGTACGGGCATGTTCGGGCGGGGCGCAGTCAATGCCCGCATTCTACTACATCGTCATAGGCCGTGTGAATAGCAGCAGGCGCGCCCGGACCCCGGCCTCCGCCGGGGTGACGATGAGGTTCGTCATTCCGGCGCCGTCACCCCGGAATGCTTGAGTCCGGGGCGGAATCCAGGGGTTTTACGTTGGCGTGAGTGATCAGGCCCGCCGCCGCGCGGCGAAGCCGAGCAGGCCCAGGCCGGCGAGCAGCAGGGCCCAGGATTCGGGTTCGGGCACCGGATAGGCGTTGAGCACCACGTTGTCGTAGGTCACGTTATCCGACCAGGAAATCAGCCCGATGCCGCCGCCGGCATTCTGGTTCAGGAGGGCGAAATCCGCTCCGCTGAAGGTCGTAGTGTTGCCGCCCAAGGTAACCCTCATGACCTGGGCAAAGTAATCGACGTCGACCGCCAGATGATAGGTGGACCCGTTGGTGGCGCCGGGCGTGGCGAGCAGGCGCTCCGCGTCGCCCACATAAGGGCGGCTCCAGCTCGTCACATGGTCCCAATGCGTCCTCAGGTAGGACGTGTTGAAATTCCCGGTCGTCGTATTCACCCCCCAGATCAGGCCGACGTGGCCCCAGTCGCTGCCGTGCAGGCTCGAGACCACCCGCACGTCGGCCTCCAGCGAAAAATGCTGGGGCGTGGCGATGCCGTCGATCAGCGCGTAGGCTGGCTGGCCCGTATACCCGCCGCCGTGATTCAGGACGCCGCCGGACACCGACCATGAGCCCTGATTGATCCCGAAATAGCTCCAGCCTGCCGCGTTGCCGTCGTTGAAATCGTCGCTGAAAAGCGGCGCCGCCTGGGCCCCGGCGGCCAAGACGAAAGCCAGCGTCGCCGCCAGCCGCCTGATGGGTGACTTCATGCTCATTCCCCTTCCCCGTCGAATCGGGCTCCGGCCAAGTTAGGCCCCAGAACCGCAAGCGTCAATAGTCCGGGCGGACTATTGACCCGGTCGTACCGGGCGCCCAGAATGGCCGCACCCATCCCGGCAGGAGGCATCGCTATGAACGCTTTCCTCGCACGTGCCCTGATTGTCCTGTTCGCCTGTTTTCTCCTCAGTCGCGCCGCCCTGGCCGCGCTGACGTCCACCCTGGTCGCGACGCAGTACCTCCCCAGCTTTGCCGTGGCCTCGGGGGCCGAATACGCATTCAAGAGCGTCTCGCTCTACATTAACCCGGCCACCACCAACTGGATCGCCTGGTCGGATTCCTTCGGCACCCCGCCCGGCACGGCGGACCCCTATGCCTGCCCGACCGGAACCTGCATCGGTCGCCACGGCTTCGGCACCGACGACTTCATCCGGATGACGATATCCGGCCCGACCGGCTCTTCGACCCTGAACATCGACAACAACGACGGAACAGGGAATTACTACGGGCCGCAGATGATCCTCTTCGGTACGGCCGCCGGCGCGCCGGATGTCTATCGAAGGGGAATTTACGGCCCCAGCTACCTGATCAACGAAGGCGGCGCATTCAACGCGCTGTTCGCCTCGGCCGGCACCTACACCTTCGACTTCTCGTTCCGCAACATGCACAGCAGCAGTGCCGGCCACACCAACATCTTCCTGCTGGTGGATGTGATCCCAGTGCCCGAACCAGAAAGCTGGCTGCTCCTGCTCGGCGGATTCGGCCTGCTCGGCCTGGCCCGCCGGCGCACCGCGGCGTCCTGCGCAGACTGACTTTTTCCGGAGACCTCGTTCCCGTCATTCCGGCGGAGGCCGGAATCTCCCCCCGTCATTCCGGCGGAGGCCGGAATCTCCCCTCGTCATTCCGGCGGAGGCCGGAATCCAGAGGTTTTCCAACCGCCGTTCTGGACCCCGGCCTTCGCCGGGGTGACGAGGGATTCGTCATTCCGGCGCCGTCACCCCGGAATGCTTGAGTCCGGGGCGGAATCCAGGGGTTTTGCGCCGGGGTGAAGGATCAGGCCCGCCGCCGCGCGGCGAAGCCGAGCAGGCCGAGGCCGGCGAGCAGCAGGGCCCAGGATCCGGGTTCGGGGACGGCGGTGACGTTGAACTGAAAGTCGTACTCGACCGAGCCGCCGTAAAACGCATCCGTGCCCCACCCGGGATCGGGAGCAATCCGCGCCAGGGCCGCCAATCGATATGCGCCCGCCGCCAGCGTGCCGGTTTCGCCGAGGACAAGCGTGTCCCAAGTGCTGGGCGCGACATGATTGAACACTGCGCTGAAGCTGCCGGTATCGAGCAGGAAGATCTGCCCGATCCCCAGCCCTCCATCCATGAACGAGCCCAGGCTGCCGCGCAGGCTGTACTGCATGGCGGTTGGCGCGATGAAATCCGCGATGAAATAGGATTGCGACACCACCTGGTCCGCAGCCTGCACGCTGAACCCGACGCTCACTTCCCCGCTCCCGGAAAAGACACCGCCCGCCGCGTCGATGAGCGACTTCTGGGACGACGAAACCAGAACGTTGCTGCCGGCCCCGCTGAGAATGCCGACCGAATCGTTGAAGGAGCCGGCCAAGATGGACAGGCTGTTCGGGCCATACACACCCGCAGGGTTGGCCGCGTCCCAGATCGCGACATGGCGGCTTGCGCCGGTGAGTGTTACCGGCGAAGCCGCCGACAGCGACGCAAACAACATGAAAACCGCCCCAACCGCGCCGCGTAGCATTCCGTTCATGTTTATCTCCTTGGAGAGGGAGTAAAAAAAGGGGCGCCAGGCGCCCCTTTTTCGATTGCCGGTCTTCTGGCCCTTACACCGACGTGCGCCGGCGCACCATCACGCCGATCATCGCCAGGCCGGCGAGGAACATCGCGTAGGACTCCGGCTCGGGGACGGCGAAGACGTACTCGTAACCGAAGGAGGCGGTTTTGCCGCTGGCGAGCGTGCCGAGGTCGTAGGCCAGGCTGATGGAGTTGTCGCCGGCCAGGAAATGGCCTGCCAGTTGTCCGGCGCTCAGGGCAACGCTCGGATCGACCGGGCTGCAGCAGGAGTAGGGGTCGATATAGGCGGCGATCGAAAAGGCCGAGGCGCTGGTAGTGTTGCGCAGAGTGACGTCGTGGCCGAAGTACGAGGCGCGCACCGCCGCAGCGCTACCCTGCCCCAGAATCTGATTGTCGGTTGCGTAGCCACCACCCAGTGAAATGCCCTGATCCGGATCGAAGCCGACGCCCCACTTCACGCTTCGCATGTCGGCGCCGTTGTTGGTGATGCTGACATTCACGCTGAGAATGTTCGCTGCGGTGATCGCGATGGTCTGCACGAAGCTGAGCGAGCCGAAGGCCAGGCTTACCGCTGCCGTTGTGCCGGCGCCAAATGTGATCGCGCCGAACGGGTTGCTGCCCAGCGAGGCGGTGACGTCGCCAACGCTGTTCTGGAACCGGTACCAGGAGATCGGCGTGCCATGGTTGACGTATTCGACGCCACCGTAGCTCAGGCCGGGCGTGCCGGCAGGCGAGCCGGTCGAATCGCTGCTGAACTCGGCGAAGGTGCCGGCGTCGTTGATGCGCGCCGTCAGCGTGCCGTTGGTGATCGTCGTCGTCGCCGCCTGCGCGGCGCCCATCAGCAGCGCGGCCGCGGCGGCCAGCGTGGTCATTGCGAGTTTTTTCTTCAGCATGGTTGTCGTGCTCCCTGGTTCGTAGATCGGAATTCCAAAGCCAATTGCATATGCCGGACGCGATTCTCAGGGCGCCGCAGGACAACGTCAATAGTCCATCCGGACTATTAAAATCCGCCAGACATAACCTTGGAGATACGCTGCGCGGCGATTTTCATGGCGGGAAGCCGAATGGGGTGATAACCACATTTCATGCAGGCCCATCCCGTAATCCGATATGATGCGGCCATCCAGGCAAGCGGCCGGCCCATGAACGAGGTCCTCACACTGCTGCTCGAGCTCTATCGCGGCGCCAGCGAGCGCCCGTTCGAGGAGTTCCAGGAGTTCGCCATCCGCCTCGTCCAGCCGGCGCTGCGCTTCGAGTCGGCCCGCTGGGGCGCCGGCAGCCTGGAGCCGGATGGCTTCAAGCCCGGCCTGGTGCACCTCCACAACGAGCCCGACGAGTCCGTCGCCAGCTGGGAGGACGTCCTCGCCCAGGACACCATCGTCCCCGAGGTGCTGGCCCGGCCCGGCGCCACCGTCTCGGCCCACGTGCCCAGCCGCTACGCCGGCAAGGGCCAGGCCGGCATCCGCGACTACGCCCGCAAGTACCGCCACCAGAACATCCTCGCCACCGCCTTCGTCGCCCCCGGCCGCGGCTCGGCCGAGTGGCTCTCCTTCTACCGCGGCGGCGCCGACGACTGCTTCAGCGATCCGGAACGGCGGGCCTGCGAGCAACTGACGCCGCACCTGCTGCAGGCGCTGGCCATCAACCGCAACCTGCACCTCGGCCGGCTGCGCCAGGGCCAGGACGGCGCCTGCTTCGCCATGGCCGACCCGCGCGGCCGCCTGTGGCACGCCGAGCCGGAATTCCTCGGACTGCTGGAGAGAGAATGGCCGGGCTGGCGGGCGCCGCTCCTGCCGCGGCGGCTGGCCGAGTCGCTCGCGCTCCGCCCCAACGAAGCCTACGCCGGCAAGCGCTGCCGCATCGGCGCCGCCCTGCTCGGCAAGCTGTTGCTGCTCAAGGCCCGCCCGCGCACGCCCGTCGACGACCTCACCCCGCGCGAGCTGGAGATCGCCCGCGCCTACGGCAGCGGCCTCAGCCACCGCGAGGTCGCCGCGCAGTTCAACATCTCCCCGGAAACCGTGCGCCACCATCTGCGCGCCGTCTTCGGCAAGCTGGGCATCGGCGACAAGGCCGAGCTCGCCCGCTTCCTGCCGCCGTGCCCCTAGCCGCCCTCGACGGCGTCGACCTCCACTACACCGAGCTCGGCCGCGGCCGCCCCTGCCTCGCCCTGCACGGCGGGCTGGGGCTCGATCACAACGCCTTCCTGCCCTGGCTGGCGCCGCTCGGCGAAGACCTGCGGCTCATCCTCTACGACCATCGCGGCAACGGCCGCTCCGGCCGGCCGCCGCGCGAGACCCTCACCCTGCCGCAGCTCTGCGACGACGCCGAGGCCCTGCGGCGGCAACTCGGCCTCGGCCCGGCGCTCCTCCTCGGCCACTCCTGCGGCGGCTTCATCGCCCTCGAATACGCCCTGCGCCACCCGCAGTCCGTCGGCGGCCTGATCCTCGTCGGCAGCGCCACCCGCTTCGACCCCGCCGACCCAGCAATCGTCCAGCGCCTCGCCGCGCGCGGCCTCGCCCCCGCGCTGGAACGCCTCGTCGCCAGCCCCGCCGACGACCATGACAGCATGCGCCGCTACCTCAACGAGGCGCGCGCCCTCTACTACCCCGCGCTCGACCCGGCCGAGGCCCGGGCGGCGATCGACCGCATCGTCCTCGACAAGCCGGCCTGGCTGCGCGGCATGGAAATCCTCGCCGGCTGGGACATCGGCGCCCGCCTCGGCGAGATCCGCGCGCCGACCCTGATCCTGCACGGCGCCGACGACGCCATCTTCCCCGCCGACGAAGCCGAGCGGCTGCGGCGCGGCATCCCCGGCGCCGAATGCCGCATCCTCGAAGGCTGCGGCCACTTCCCCTTCGCCGACCGCCCGCAAGCATTCCTCGCCGCCGTGCGCGATTGGCTGCGACGGATCTAGCACGCTGGGGAAACACCTGGATTCCGGCCTGCGCCGGAATGACGAACTGGACGGCCTGCGCCGGAATGACGATACCCCGTCACCCCGGCGTCCCTTCATCGTCACCCCGGCGTCCCTTCATCGTCACCCCGGCGTCCCTTC
>JADLGU010000177.1 GCA_020849155.1 Rhodocyclaceae bacterium
CGATCCGAAGGTCAAGGGCTTCGTCCTCACCGGCTACGGCGCGCGCGCCTTCTGCGCCGGCGCCGACATCGGCCGCTTCCCCTCCATGCTCGGCGACGCCAAGGCCGCGACGCAGTACGCGCGCGACTGCTCGCGCCTGCTGGTGCACCTCGATGCCATGCAGAAGCCTGTGGTCGCCGCGCTGAACGGCATGGCGCTCGGCGGCGGCCTGGAGTTGGCCATGCGCTGCCATGGCATCGTCGCCGTGAAGGACGCCTGGATGCAGCTGCCGGAGATCACGCTGGGCATCGTGCCGGGCATCGGCGCCATGGTCGTGCCCTATCGCCGCTGGCCGCAGGCGGCTGCCACTTTCCACGGCATGCTGCGCCGCGCCGAGAAGCTCAAGGCCGCCGAGGCCCACAAACTCGGCGTGGTGGACGCCCTCGCCGACGACCTGCCCGGCCTGATCGCCGCCGCGGTGGCGCGCGCGCAGGCGCTGGCGGGCCGGCCGTCGCCGATCGCCACGGGCGCCATCGCGCTGGCGCCCATGGAGGGCATCGCGCCGGCTGCCGCCTCCGGCCAGCCGCTTTCCAAGGAGATCCTGGGCATCCTGGAGAATGCCGTGCGCAATGCCGCCGCGGCGAAAACCCTTGGCGAAGCGTTGGAAATCGGCTACCGTGCCTTCGGCGCTTCAGCCTGCGCCGCGGCGGCCCGCGAAGGCATCACGGCTTTCCAGGAGGGGCGCAAGCCCGATTTTCGCAAGACCGCTTGATGGCCGCAGACGAAGCATGGTTTAATATGATACAAACTAAGTAGGTGGAGACAGCCAGCACGTAACATTTAGGCAATACCTGAAGCATTCAACCGCCGTACAAAAAGGAGGATGACATGAGAAAAATCGCCGCACTCGCCGCCGGGCTGCTCGCCGGCATCGTCGCCTGGGCCCCGGCTCAGGCGCAGACCACCCTGACCATCTCGTCCTGGCTGCCGCCCAGCCACATCATCACCAAGGACATGCTGATGGGCTGGGCCAAGGAAGTCGAGGCCGCCACCCAGGGCCGCGTCAAGTTCCGCCTGCTGCCCAAGGCCGTGGCCAGCCCGCCCGGCACCTTCGACGCCATTCGCGACGGCCAGGCCGACGTGTCGATCTCGGTGCATGGCTATACGCCGGGGCGCTTCCCGATGACCAAGATGGCCGAGTTCCCCTTCCTCGGCGACAGCGCGGAAGCCATCTCGGTGGCCTACTGGCGCACCTATACCAAGCACATGGCCAAGTTCGACGAGCACAAGGGCATCGTCATGCTCGGCCTGATGACCCATGGCCCCGGCCAGATCTACATGACCAAGCAGAAAGTGGCCTCGCTGTCCGACATCGCCAACCAGAAGATCCGCGTCGGCGGCGGCCTGGTGGTCGACATCACCAAGGCCATCGGCGCCGTGCCGCTGCTCAAGCCGGCCTCCGAAACCTTCGAGATCATGAAGACCGGCATCGCCGACGGCATCCTCTTCCCGAAGGATTCCGTGCCGGCCTTCAAGCTGGTGCCCCTGGTCAACCACATGACGGTGATTCCCGGCGGCCTCTACAACGTCAGCTTCTGGCTGGGCATGAACGAGGCCAAGTTCAAGAGCCTGCCCAAGGCCGACCAGGACGCCATCCTGAAGGTCTCCGGCGAGCACTACGCGCGCATGGCCGGCAAGGTCTGGGACCGCGAGGACGCAGCCGGCCTGAAGGCGATGGAGGCGGAAAAGATCATCATCCGCAACGCCAGCCCGGAATTCGTGGCCGAGATCAAGGGCAAGACCGATCCGCTGGAGAAGGCCTGGTATAACGAGGCCAAGGCCAAGGGCGTCGACGGCGCCGCGGTGATGGCCGAGTTCCGCGCCGAGATCCAGAAACTGCAGAAGAAGTAAAAGGTGTCCGGTTTGTCGACCAACCCCGGCGGCCCGATCCTGGGCCGCTGGGAAAAACCCTTCGAGATGCTGCTGGGATCGGCCACCGCGCTGATCCTGGCCTGCATCATGCTGATCACCTGCGTGGACGTGGCCGGCCGCTATGTCTTCAACGAGCCGGTACCGGGCGCGCTCGAGGTCACCGAATTCATGATGGGGGCGCTGATCTTCGCCTCCCTGCCCATGGTCACCCTGCGCAACCAGCAGGTGACCATCGACCTGTTCGAGCATCTCATCCCGAAATCCGTCAAGTACGCCCTGCATGTCCTGATCCAGCTGGCCGGCAGCCTCTGCCTGGCGGTGATCGCCTGGCGCCTGTGGGTCAAGGCCGGGCAGATGGTCGGACAGGGCGACACGACGGCGGTGCTGCAGCTGAAAGTCTGGCCGCTGGTGTATTTCATGAGTGTGCTGGCGGCCGTCACCGCCCTGATCCTGCTGGCCATGATCCGGCAGCAATCAACCACGGGCGGCTCCGGCGAAGTCTAGGTAACCGAAAATGCAAGAAGCACTGATCGCCTTTGCCGTGATGCTGGGGCTGACGTTCCTGCGCCTGCCCATCGCCTTTTCCATGGCCATCGTCGGCTTTCTCGGCTACACCCACATGGTGAATGTCAACGCCGCGCTGTCGATGGTCGGCTCGGTGGCCTTCGAAACCGGCATGTCCTACACCCTGTCGATCGTGCCGCTGTTCATCCTGATGGGCAACCTGGTGACCAAGGCCGGCCTGTCCAGCGAACTCTACCGCGTCTCCTACGCCTTCCTCGGCCATCGACGCGGCGGGCTGGCGATGGCCACCATCCTGGCCTGCGGCGGCTTCGGCGCCGTCTGCGGCTCGAGCCTGGCCACCGCCGCCACCATGGCCAAGGTGGCCATGCCCTCGATGCGCAAGTACGGCTATTCCGACGCGCTCGCGGCCGGCTCCATCGCCGCCGGCGGCACCCTGGGCATCCTCATCCCGCCCAGCGTGGTGATGGTGATCTACGGCATCCTCACCGAGCAGAACATCGGCAAGCTGTTCATTGCCGGCATTCTGCCGGGGCTGTTGGCCATCGCCTGCTATATCGCC
>JADLGU010000178.1 GCA_020849155.1 Rhodocyclaceae bacterium
TGGTCGGCATCGCGCAGGATCGGCACCACCAGGCCGCGCGGCGAGCCTACGGCGATGCCGATGTCGAAGTAGCCGTGGTAGACGATGTCGTTGCCGTCGATGGAGGCGTTGAGCACCGGGTACTTCTTCAGCGCGGCGACCGCCGCCTTGACGAAGAAGGACATGAAACCGAGCTTGGCGCCATGTTCCTTCTCGAACTTGTCCTTGTATTTGTTGCGCAGCTCCATCACCGGCGCCATGTTCACCTCGTTGAAGGTGGTGAGGATGGCGGCGGTGGACTGCGACTGCACCAGGCGCTCGGCAACGCGGGCGCGCAGGCGGCTCATCGGTACGCGCTGTTCGGTGCGCTCGCCGACGATGGTGTCTACGTTCACAGGAGCGGCGGGCTGGGCCAGGGCGGTGCGCGCCGCAGGCGCGGCGGCGGCCGGAGCTGCGGCCGGGCGCTGGCCGGCCTCCAGCACGTCTGCCTTGGTGATGCGGCCGCCGCGGCCAGAGCCCTCGACGGCGGCGGCATCGAGACCCTTTTCGGCCATGAGCTTGCGCGCGGCGGGGCCGGCGGGCGCTGCGGCGGCGGGCGCCGAGGCGGCCTTGGCTGTCGCCGGCTTGGCTGCGACCGGTGCGGCAGCCTCCGCCATGGCCTCCGTGTCGATCTGGGCAATGACCTCGCCGGCAACTACGGTGTCGCCGTTGCCCTTGATGATCTTGACCAGCACGCCGGCGTCCGGCGCGGGCAGCTCCAGCACGACCTTGTCGGTCTCGATGTCGATGAGGTTCTCGTCGCGGGCGACAGCCTGGCCTTCCTGCTTGTGCCAGGAAACCAGGGTGGCCTCGGCGACGGATTCGGACAGTTGGGGAACTTTCACGTCTATCAGCATTTTTCTCTCCGCTTTCTTGCCAAGCCGCTTAAGCGGCTCGCGACGCTCCCCTCTCCCCTGCGCGGGAGAGGGGTTGGGGGTGAGGGGGGGAAGTGGCGCCGCGTCTCATTTCTCTTTTCCGAGGGCTTCGTCGATCAGCGCCTTCTGCTGCTCCATGTGCTTCGAGGCGTAGCCCACCGCCGGCGAGGACGAGGCAGGGCGCGAAGCCACCAGCAGTTCCTGGCCCTTGCGCAGGACACCGACCAGACGGTGCGCCTTGGCATACCAGGCGCCCTGGTTCATCGGCTCTTCCTGGCACCACACCAGTTCCTTGGCGTTGGGGTAGCGCTTCAGTTCCTCGGCGAAACGGCGGTCGTCGAAGGGATAGAGCTGCTCGACGCGCAGCAGCGCGACGTTGCCGAGCTTGCGCTCGCGCCGCGCGGCGAGCAGGTCGTAGTAAACCTTGCCGGCGCAGGCGACGATGCGGCTGACCTTCTTGGGATCGATCTCGTCGATCTCGCCGATGACGGTCTGGAAAGTGCCCTTGGCCAGGTCGTCGAGCGAGGAGGTGGCATCCTTGTGACGCAGCAGCGACTTGGGCGTCATGACGATCAGCGGCTTCCTCTGCTTCCTCAGCATCTGCCGGCGCAACAGGTGGAAGATCTGCGCGGCGTTGGAAGGCACGCAGACCTCCCAGTTGAAATCGGCCGACAGCTGCATGTAGCGCTCGAGGCGCGCCGAGGAGTGCTCCGGGCCCTGGCCCTCGTAGCCGTGCGGCAGCAGCAGCACCAGGCCGCAGCCGCGACCCCACTTGGCCTCGCCGGACGACAAAAACTGGTCGACGACCACCTGGGCGCCGTTGGCGAAGTCGCCGAACTGCGCCTCCCAGATCACCAACTCGTTGGGGCTGGCGGTGGCGAAGCCGTATTCGAAGGCAAGCACCGCTTCCTCGGAAAGGACCGAGTCGAAGCAGTGGAACCAGCCCTGCTTTTCCTGGATGTGGGCCAGCGGCCAGCGGGTGCCCTCGTCCCAGCGCTCGCGGTTCTGGTCGTGCAGCGCGGCGTGGCGATGGAAGAAGGTGCCGCGGCCAACGTCCTCGCCGGAGACGCGGACGTTGAAGCCGGCGGCCAGCAGGGAAGCATAGGCCAAGTTCTCACCCATGCCCCAGTCGACCGGCAGCTTGCCCGCGCCCATGGCACGGCGGTCATCGATGATCTTCTGCACCCGCGAGTGCAGCGTGAAATTGGCCGGCACGTCGGTGAGGCGCTCGGAGAGCCGCTTCAGCTCCTTCAACGAGACGCTGGTGTCGCATTTCTCGGTGTAGGGCACATTGACGTGCGGCGTCCAGTCGATGGCGAACTTGCTGTGGTAGTCGGTGATCACCGGATCGATCAGGTGGCGACCCTCGTCGAGCGCCGCCCGGTATTCCTTGATCTTGCGCTCGGCATCGCCGGCGGCGATGACGCCCTGGGCCTCGAGCTTGTCGGCATACAGCTTGCGCGTGCCGGGGTGCTGGGCGATCTTCTTGTACATCAGCGGCTGGGTCACCATCGGCTCGTCCTGCTCGTTGTGGCCGAGCTTGCGGAAGCAGATGATGTCCACCACGACATCCTTGCGAAACTCCTGGCGGAACTCCATGGCGAGCTGGGTCACCAGGGCGACGGCTTCGGGATCGTCGCCGTTCACATGGAAAATCGGCGCCTCGACCATCTTGAAGAGGTCGGTGCAATAGAGCGAGGAACGGTAGTCGCGCAGGTCGGAGGTGGTGAAACCGATCTGGTTGTTCACGATCAGGTGCACCGTGCCGCCGGTGCCGTAGCCGCGCGTCTGCGAGAAGTTCAGCATCTCCTGGTTGACACCCTGCCCGGCAACCGCGGCATCGCCGTGGATGAGCACCGGCAACGCCTCGGCCTTGCCGTTGGCGCCACGCCGCACCTGGCGCGCGTACACCGAACCGACCACCACCGGATTGACGATTTCCAGGTGGGAAGGGTTGAAAGCCAGGGTCAGGTGCATCGGACCGCCCGGCGTCGCCACGTCGGAGGAATAGCCCATGTGGTATTTCACGTCGCCGGCGGAAAGCACGATGGCCTTCTTGCCTTCGAACTCCTCGAA
>JADLGU010000179.1 GCA_020849155.1 Rhodocyclaceae bacterium
ACCAGCACCGCTTCAACCGGCCGGCGCAACGACCTCGGCAGCGTCGGCCCGCGGCCGAACCGCACCACGAGATCGGGCCGCTGGCCCGTCAACCCCAGTGCGGTGGCGAAGGGGGCACGCAGCGCCGCCACTTCCACCGGCTGGTTCAGGAAGGCGTTGCGGATGCCGAGCGCCGCCGCTTGCAGGGCGAAGCGCTCGCAGGCGCGGCCGACGTCGACCCAGCCGCTCTTGTCCTCGCGCTCCGCGACGAAGACGGCGAGGCCGGCCGAGTTGCGCACCTGGCGGGCGTATTTGTCGTTTTCGCCTTTTGGGGTGAAGAACAGGTCGAACAGGAGGCCGCCCAGCCAGGCGGGCGCGGTGGGGTTGCCCGACGAGGCGGCATAAAGGCCGTCGCCGGTGCGCACCGCGTCGGCGCCGTTGAAGCGGATCCAGGCCTTCAGCTCGTCGACGAAGGCGCGGTCGCCCATCTGCGTGGTGTTGCCCTGCACGACGTATTCGAGGGCCTGCTCCATGGCCTGTCGCTCGGTGAGCAGGATCAGGCGCACGCCGGCGCCGTTGCCGGCCTTCTCCAGCAGCCCGAGCTCCTCGGCGGTGAGCGCCTTGCCGTCGTAATCGCCGCGCGTGCTCTGGCGCTCCGGAATGGCCCGGAAGAACGGGGAGTCGACGGCCCGGGTCGGCTGCAGCGCGATCCGCAGCGCATCGCCGGCGGCGTCGAAGACTGCCTCGGCCTTGAGGCCGTGCGCGAGTGCGGCCTGGGCGAGATTCTCCGCCGCGCAGCCCAGCGAAACGAAGAGGTGATGGTCGTCGGGGTCGACCGCCGGGCAGCGCCGGCCCAGGTCGGGCAGCAGGGTGATGGCGCGCTCTTCGAGGCGGAACTTCCAGCATTGGGTGTTGTGGCTGGAGGGCGCCAGCGTGGCATAGCGCACCAGTTCGCGGAGGAGACCTGCCTTGTCGCCCCGCGCTGCCCTGCCGTGGCGCCAGGTGTCCTGCACCGCCTGCTCGTAACCGGGGGCGCCGGCTTCCGAGCAGGACGCCAGCATGCCGGTGCCGGCCAGGGCCGCCGCGGTCGTCAGGGTGAATTGCCTGCGTGTGACCATGCCATTGCTCCTGTGTTCAAGCGCGCGTTGCGGCTCATCCGCTTTGCCGCGGTGCGATGTCGTACGGCCGCGCCACACCGTCGAAGAGCTGGCGCAGGATGGTTTCCTCGCGCGTGGTGATGGCGGCGAGGAATTCGCCGGGATCGCCCATGCGGTGGAAGGCGTTGTAACCGTGTTCGAGAAAGGCGTGCAACTCGGCCAGGCCGGCGAGCCTCGCCGGTGCGCGCATCACGCGCAGGGCGGCATGGATGAGGGGCTTGCGCACGAGGGCGGCGAGGGCTTCGCCGATCTCGCCGATCAGCCGCAGCTGCAGCTCGCGGTGCTCGCGCCGGCCGCAGCGGCGGTAGGCCTCGGCGTAGGCCTTGCCGGTGATCTCCGAAATGGCGTGGGCGCGGCGCAGTTCGGCGACCATGGCCGCGTCGAGTTCTTCCGAGAGGGCGTCGACCTCGATGGCCAGCGCGATGGTGCGGATGCCGGAGGCGGGCAGGGTGGCGGAGAGCGTCGGCAGGATGCGCTCGACCTCGTGGTCGCGCTCGCTGAAATCCTTCGGGCCGTAGAGGTCGGTGAGGAAGAAGCGCGCGGCGTCGTGGTAGCGCCCGGAATCGAGCAGG
Organism: Rhodocyclaceae bacterium; assembly: GCA_020849155.1. Lineage (GTDB taxonomy): Bacteria > Pseudomonadota > Gammaproteobacteria > Burkholderiales > Rhodocyclaceae > Desulfobacillus. The sequence continues at coordinate 1,709 of JADLGU010000179.1, forward strand.
TCGCGGTAGGTGGCGGCGAGGCGATCGGCCTGCCAGGCGCGCAGGCGCAGGCGATCCGCGGCGTCCTCCGGTTCGGCGCCCGCCGCGCCGCGCAAGGCCTTGGCCCGGCCGAGGTGGTGGCGCAGCTGCGCGACCCAGAATTCCTTGTCCTCCCTGCCCATGGCGGCATTATCCACGCGGCACCGCCAGGCGGGCGGGTTTAGAGGCATTTCCCTAACCCGCGGCAAATTCGCTCGGCTACACTGGGCCACCGTGGGTCTCACCACAGCAGCGCGAGGGAAGTGCGATGGGCACCATTGAGACGGAGGTTGCCGGCGGCGATCTGGCCGCGATCCATTCCCGGCTGCGCGAGGCGGCGGGGCGCGACAGCAACCCCGACTGGCGTCGGCGCGATGCCTGGCTGGCGGCGCTGGAACGCATGCTGCGCGAGAACATGAGCCCCATCGCCGAGGCGATCCGCAGCGACTTCGGCAATCGTTCGCTGCACGAAACGCAACTCCTCGAACTCTTTCCCTCCTTCGAAGCCATCGGGCACGCCCGCCACCACCTGAAATCCTGGATGCGGCCGGAACGCCGCGCCGTCTCGATGTGGTTCCTGCCCGGCCGCGCCCGTGTGCTGCACCAGCCGCTCGGCGTGGTCGGCGTCATCGTGCCGTGGAACTATCCGCTGCTGCTGGCGGTGGGGCCGCTGGTGGCGGCACTGGCCGCCGGCAACCGCGTCATGGTGAAGATGTCCGAATACACACCGGCCTTCTCGGCGCTGTTTGCCGGGCTGGTCGCGAAATGCTTTTCTGCAGACGAGGTGGCGGTGGTGCAGGGCGATGCGGCGGTGGCGCAGGCCTTCGCGCAGCTGCCCTTCGGCCACCTGCTGTTCACCGGCTCGACGAAGGTCGGCTACAGCGTGATGCGCGCCGCCGCCGACAACCTGACGCCGGTGACGCTGGAACTGGGCGGCAAGTCGCCGGCCATCCTCGGGCCGGATTATCCGCTGGAGAAATTCGCCGAGCGCGTCATGGTCGGCAAGACCATGAACGCCGGCCAGACCTGCATCGCGCCGGACTACGTGCTGGTGCCGGCGGGGCAGGCGCGTGAATTCGTCGCCGCCGCGCGCAGGGTGGTGGACGCCTGTTATCCGGACATCCTGCGCACGCCGGACTATTCGTCCATCGTCAGCGAACGCCACTACCGCCGCCTGGTCGGCCTGGTCGAAGAGGCGCGCGGGCAGGGCGCCGAGGTGGTGCCGCTGTCGTCGTCGGAAAATCCCGATGCGGCGACGCGGCGCATCCCGCCGGTGGCGCTGATGAACGTCACCCCCGACATGCAGGTGATGCAGGAGGAGATCTTCGGCCCGCTGCTGCCGGTGGTGCCCTACCGCGACCTCGACGAAGCGATCCGCTACGTCAATGCGCGGCCGAATCCGCTGGCGCTGTATTACTTCGACCAGGACCGCGGCCGCATCGACCATGTGCTGGAGCGCACGCTGTCCGGCGGCGTCACCATCAACGACACCATCCTGCACATCGCCCAGGACAGCCTGCCCTTCGGCGGCGTCGGCGAGAGCGGCAAGGGCCATTACCACGGCTACGAGGGCTTCGAGGCCTTCTCGAAGAAGAAGGCGGTGTTCTTCCAGTCGCGCCTGAACGGCATGGG
>JADLGU010000180.1 GCA_020849155.1 Rhodocyclaceae bacterium
GCCGACGTCGTTCAGCACCAGCCGCGCGATCGGCGTCTCGGCCTGGGCGGCGAGCGCCATGCCGATCATGCCGCCCATCGAGGTGCCGACCCAGTGCACTTCCTCCACGTTCAGGCGCGCGATCAGCGTCACCATGTCGGCGGCGTACTGCTGCACCACGTAATGCTCCTTGAGGCGCAGCCAGTTGCTGCGGCCGCGGCCGACCACGTCCGGGCAGACGACGCGGTAGTGACCGGCCAGCGACTGCGCCAGGACGTCGAAGTCGCGCGCGTTGCGCGTCAGGCCGTGCACGCAGACCAGCACGCGCGGGTTGTCGGGATCGCCCCACTCGACGTAGGCCATGCGGTGCAGGCCGCCGGGGCTGAGGCACTGGACGGTGTGTTGGCGCATTTCGGTCATGGGCTTCTCCTTTCGGAATGAGTCTAGCAGAAACCGTTTGTCGCCCCGGCGGCAAGCTTGCCGGGCTTGCGTCAGCATGACGAAGAGATTAGATTGCCCTTGACATAACAACCGGCAACGGCACCATGTCTCTTATCTACCAATCCGCGCGCATCGCCATCTCCGCCTTGCTCCACGACCTCGGCAAACTGGCCGAGCGGTCGGGAATCGAACACGGAGGTCGGCTGGACGCACACAAGACCCTCTATTGCCGCTGGCACGCTGAGGCAGGTTATCACTCGCATATCCACGCCGCCTACACGGCCCTCGCCTGGGATGCCCTCGAAGCAACGGGACATTTCCCGGATTTGCGCCATGACTGCGGGCCGTTTTCCGACGGCACAGATGACGATAAAACCGATTCCGCGATCAATGCTGCCGCCGCCCACCACAAGCCTGATACTTTTCTTCAGTGGATCGTGGCCACGGCCGACCGCGTCGCCTCCGGCTTCGAGCGTGACAAGTTCGATACCGAATACAACGACCGCGAGGAGCGCGACAACCATTACCGCGCCCGTTTGCTGACATTGTTCGAACAGTTCGGTCGGGCGTCCATTGCAGAAGGCGATCTGGCCTGGCGCTATCCGCTCGGTACGCTGTCCCCTGAGAATATCTTTCCGCGGAAAGCAAAGGACTGCACTCCGACCGACGACGCCCAGGCCAGGGCCGAATACCATGCACTATGGGACTTCCTGATTGAGGGCATCAAGCACATTCCCAGGTCGCATGTCGGCAACCTTCCGCTCTGGCTGGACCACTTCGACAGCCTTTGGCTTGCCGTCACCCACGCCATCCCGGCCGCCACCGCTTTCGGCGTCAAGCCCGAAGTGTCGCTCTACGATCACAGCAAGGCTGCCGCCGCGCTCGCCACCGCGCTCTGGCGCTGGCATCACGAGGCGAACGCGAAGACAAAGGAGTCCGTGCGCGAAGGCTGGAACGAAAAGAAGTTCCTGCTCATCCAGGGCGACTTCTTCGGCATCCAGGATTTCATCTTCGCAGAGGGCGGCAGGACGCAAAAACACGCCCACAAGCTCCTGCGCGGCCGCTCCTTCCAGGTTTCGCTCCTGGCAGAATGCGCGGCCCTCAACGTGCTCGAAGCGCTGGAGCTTCCCTCCACCTCGCAGATCATCAACGCGGCAGGAAAATTCCTCATCGTCGCGCCCAACACCGAAAAGGTACGTGCAACCGCCGCCCGCTGCCGCGAGGAACTCAACGCCTGGTGTCTCAAGCATACCTATGGCGAGATTGGTGTCGGGCTTGCCGGCACCACCGCCTCGTGCAACGACTTCACGGGCGGGCGCTTCGGGGAACTGACGCGCCGCCTCTTCGATGCCCTCGACGCCGCCAAGCATCAGCGTTTCGATCTTTGCGCCAAGGAGGCGCCGGCGAGCTTCGATGCCTTCCTCGACGCCTTCGACAACACTCTTGGCGTTTGCGCCATCAACGGCAGGCATCCTGCCGCCCCTGCCTCGACCAGCCGGCGCGGCTATTCCATCTCCGGCCTGGCCGACGACCAGATCCGCATCGGCGAAGCCATCACCAAGCACGCGCGGCTGCTGGTGGCGAAGGATGCAGACACGCTGCCCGTGCTTGGCCTTGACTATTTCGGCTACCGGCTGGCATTCGTCGGCGACGAAGAGGCATCGGGGAAATATGGGGAGCTTGCGCGCAACGGCAAGATCGTCCGGGCATGGGACTTCGACGAACCCGATGCGGATGGGACCATCTGGCGCGGCTACGCACGCCGGTTCGTGAACGGCCATGTGCCACTCTTCGACGAAACCGACGAGCAACTATCAGACAAGTACGGGAAATGGGAGGGCGAGGCCGAATTTGACCGCACCCATCCGATCAAGACGCTGCATCACATCGCCTGCGAGGATCGGCAACTGACCGAAGCCGGGAAATGGAAGGGGGAAATTGCCCTCGTCGCGCTCAAAGGCGACATCGACGATCTCGGCGCCCTATTCCAGCGCGGGTTGGAAAAGCCGACCTTCGCCAAGATGGCCTCGCTGTCCCGCCAGGTGCATGCCTTCTTCTCCCTCTGGCTGCCCTGGCATTGTGCGCATGGCAAGGACGCCTCGGGTATGGCGCGCTTCCGCAACACCTACACCGTCTTTGCCGGGGGCGATGATTTCTTCCTGGTCGGCCCATGGGAGTCCACCCTGGCGCTCGCCGGCAGGATGCGCGAGAAATTCGCCGCCTATGTCGCCAACGAGGCCATCACCTATTCGGCGGGCATGGTCATGACGCAGCCCAAGACTCCGGTGCGCCAGCTTGCCCGCGCCGCAGAGCATGCTCTGGGAAAGGCCAAGTCCCGCCCCGGCAAGAATGCGGCCTGCATCTGGGACCGCCCCATCGGCTGGCCTGAGTGGCGAGACCTGATGGGCGAACGCCGCGCTGCGCTGGAAGCCCTGATGGCGCGCGCCGACCAGCATGGTGCCGATTTCTCCACAGGGCTCACCTATTCGATGCTGCGGCTTGCCGACAAATCCGAAAGTCAGCTTCCGCAGGACGCCGTCTGGCGCTCGCAGCTCCACTACCGGCTCGCCCGCTTCTTCCGCGACCGCATCCGCGGCGACGAATCCGACCGCGAGCGGCGCCAGCGCCTTCTCGATGACGCCATCCGCGAAATCGGCGGCGCGCTGTCGCGCTACAAGGGCGCCTACCGGATTCCCCTTTCCGTGCTGCTCTACCGCCAGCGGGACTGAGCGGCAAGCTTGCCGGACAGGACAGCCGACACCAAACCCGATAAATTGCATTGCCAAGGAGGAACCAACCATGCCCGTGAATCTTGCCCAAGCAATACCCGACCCCGACCTCTTCGACTCGAAGGCGGAAAACGTCGCGCGTGCGCTCGACCAGGAGGCCGGGCGTTCGAACAAGAACAAGTCGACACAAATCCGCCGCTTCTATGACGAACTGGTCGGCTGGCAGGAACGCATTGCCGGCGACGACGAGAAATTCAAGCAGTACGAAGCCTTCATACGCATGCTCAACGCCAAGGTTGCCTATGCGAAAGGCCGCGGCCTCGTCGGCGACGAATTCGAGCGCTGGTTCCGCGAATGCATCAAATCCACCCCAAACGCACAGGCCCTCGATCATTTCAGACTGCACTTCGAAGCCGTGCTCGGCTTTCTCAAGGCCCTGCGCGGCTGAAACCAGGGAGAACTGATCATGCAACTCACCCACATCAAGCAACTCACCGGTACTATCGTCCTCAAGACCGGCCTGCACATCGGCGCCGGCGACACGGAAATGCGCATCGGCGGCACCGACAACCCGGTGGTGAAGAATCCGCTCGACGGCCAGCCCTACATTCCCGGCTCGTCCCTCAAGGGCAAGATTCGCTCCCTGCTCGAATGGCGGCTCGGCCTGGTCACGGCCTCCGACGGCAAGCCGTTCTCCTTCAAGCACCTGGCGAACAGGGAGACGGTCGACGCGCGCAACCTGTTGAAGCTCTTCGGCGGCGCACCCGGCGGCGATACGGAAACGCTCGCCCAGGAAATCGGCCCGACGCGGCTGGCCTTCTGGGACTGCCCGCTCAACGCCGCTTGGCTGCAGAAGGCGCAGGCGCGCAACCTGCTCAGCACCGAAGCCAAGAGCGAGAACAGCATCGACCGCATCCGCGGCGTGGCGGAAAACCCCCGCTTCACCGAGCGCGTTATCGCCGGCGCCGACTTCGATTTCCGGCTCTCGCTCAAGGTCATCGACGGCGAAGACCTGCTGCCGCTCCTGCTGCAGGGCCTGAAACTGCTGGAGGCGGACAGCCTCGGCGGCTCAGGCTCGCGCGGCTATGGCAAGGTTGCGCTGGGCAATCTCGCCCTTGATGGAGAATCCCTCCAGGCGCGCTTCGACGCCTTGCAGCCGTTCGCCGACGCCGCCTGACCCATGGCCCACGTCCTGCACCGCGCTATCCTGGCGCTTGCCACCCCGCTTGGCACGCCGCTCGCAGGCGATACCCTGTTCGGGCAGCTCTGCTGGGCGCTGCGCGAAGCGAAGGGTGCGACCGAACTGGCAAAGCGGCTTGAAGGCTATACCCGCGGACAGCCCTGGCTGGTCGTCTCCGACGGATTTCCCGCCGGATATCTGCCCAAGCCGACACTGCCGCAGCATTTCGAGCCCGCAAGAGAACCACAAGAACGCAAGGCGGCGAAGAAGAACCGCTGGATCCCTCTCGAAGCCTCGGGGCTGTCCCTGCCTCAGCTCCTTGCCGCCGCGCGCGACGATGGAACTGCCTACGGCAAGGCGCCGCGCACGGGCATGCAATCGCACAACACGCTCAACCGCCTCACCGGCACAACCGGGGAGGGCGAATTCGCACCCTACGGCCTGCCGCAGACTTTCTACCAAGCGGGGCAGCGCATCGACGTGTGGCTGGTGCTTGACGCGGATCGCACAGCGACGGATGAAGTCCGCCGCCTGATCGAAGCCATCGGCGCAAGCGGCTTCGGCCGCGACGCCAGCATCGGCCTGGGCAAATTCACGGTGGAATCCTTCCAACCCGACCGGCCTGCCGCACCCGAAGGCGCCAACGCCCACTGGACGCTCGCCCCCTGCGCCCCGCAAGGCCAGGACTTCGACGGCCGGCAAAGCTTCTGGCGCGCGCACACCCGTTTCGGCCGCCATGGCAACGCCCATGCCCTAGCCGCCAATCCGTTCAAGACACCCGTCCTCATGGCCAGCACCGGCGCCGTGTTCTCGACCGACGGGGTTTACGCGCCGTGCCCGTTCATCGGTCAGGGGCTGGGCGGCGAGGGGCGCCTGTCCAAAGCCGAGCCGGCCACGGTCCACCAGGGCTATGCTCCAGTGCTGCCGATCACCATGGAGACGATCGCATCATGATTCGCCACCCGCTGTCGATCTCCACGCTCGCACCCGTCCACGTCGGCTGCGACGAGACCTATGAGCCAAGCAATTTCGTCATTCACGAAGGCCTGCTGCACGCGCTCGATCCCTCCGACCTGGCAGAAGCATTGAGCGACAAGGAGCGCAACCAGCTTGCCGGCCTGGCCGACCAGCGCGAGCCCATCGGCGCGCTGCAGCGTTTTTTCCGCGACAACGCCGAACGCTTCGCCGCTCTCGCCCGCCACCAGGTCGAAGTCGCCGAGTCCATCGTCCGCGAGTATCAGGCCAACGCCGGCCGCCCTACGCAACGGGGCGTGGACGGACAGGCGACCTACAACCTCTTTCCGATCGCCCGTACCGCTTTCCGCCCCCATGACAACGCCCCTTACCTGCCCGGCAGTTCTCTCAAAGGCAGCATCCGTACGGCGTGGCTGAATCACCTCAATCGTGGCACACCACTCCACGCCAACGTCAAGGGAGATGCCGGAAAAGCCTCGAATCGCCTACAGGAAAGCCTGCTTCATTACACTGCCGGCAAGTTCGAAAACGATCCCTTCCGCCATGTCGGCCTCGCCGACGCACATGCAGACGAAGACGACATTCCGCCGCCGACGCGCGTGCTCTACGCCATAAGCAAGAAAAAGCGCCAGCCGCGCGAAGGCGAACGCGGCTCACCAGAGCTGAAGGTCTTCCTCGAAACCGTACCCGAAGCGCTGCCGGCAGCGTTCTCAAGCGAGCTGCGACTCTCGGGCGATATCCCATGGAACGCCTTGTGCGACGCGTGCAACAGGTTCTACCGGCCGCAACTCGAAGCAGAGTTGGACCATGTCGTGCTGGGCAGCCTGCTCGATGCCGGCTGGAAGCAGCTCGTTTCCGGCCTCCTCGGCGCCGAATTGGGCGAGTTGATCGACGCGCGACAAGGCTTCCTGCTGCGGATCGGCAGGCACAGCGGCGCCGAATCCGTCACCCTGGACGGTGTACGCAGCATCAAGATTCGCGGTCCGCTCGTCGATGGCAAGCAAACTTCTCAAAACCGTCCGAGCACCACAGAAAAACGCTACGCCAGCCTGACCAAGGCCGGCGTCGACGGACTGCTGCCCTTTGGATGGATCTGGATCGACGCCTGTGACGACGAACATCGGCACTTGAACGACGCCCTGCGGCGAAAGCTTGCCGACCACAGCGCAGGCCTGCGCGAGGCCCACCAGGAGCGTCTGCTGCGCCTCGAAGAAACGCAACAACGGCGTGCCGCAGAACACACCGAAACTGTCCGTCAGCAGGAATCCGTTGCGGCGGCGGCCCGCGCCCAAGCCGAAGCCCAGGCCGCCCGCGAGGCGGAACTCGAAAAGCTCACGCCGAACATGCGCCGCATCGAGGAATTCAAGCAGCAGTTCGAAGCCCGTGCAGAGCAGCTTCGCGGCAACAAGGAAAAGCTCAATGCGGACTACCACGGCCGCGCGCGCAAGCTGGCACAGGACGCGCACGAAGGCGCCGGCTGGACGGCGGAGGAGAAGTTCGCCGCCGCCGAGGCAATCGCCGAATGGCTGCCCAAAGTGGTCGAGAAGATCGACAAGGATCAGCTCAGGAGACTCAAGCTTGCCGCCCTGCGCGGACAATTGTAAAGTCATGCATGTCTGGCGCCCATGCGCCCCGCCTCGACCGGGAGGAACCCCATGAACAAGCTCGACCGCATCACCGTCAATCCCGAAATCATGAACGGCCAGGCCTGCATCCGCGGCATGCGCATCACGGTCCGGCGCGTCCTGGAGGCCATCACGACCTACCGCGACTGGGACAAGGTCATCGCCGAGTATCCCGAACTGGAACACGAAGACATTCGCCAGGCGCTTGAATTCGCCGCACTGTCCCTGGACGACCAGGTGATCGCGCTCGAAGCGGCATGACGCGCCTGCTGCTCGATCAGGGCCTGCCCCGATCCACTGCCGAACTGCTCCGCCGGGATGGCTGGGATGTCGTCCATGTCGGCGAGATCGGCCTGGCCAGGGCAACGGATGCGCGGATTCTGCAATATGCCCTCGACGAACACCGCTGCTGCGTCACGCTCGACGCGGATTTCCATGCCCTGCTTGCCGTGATGAGCGCCAAAGCGCCGTCCGTCATACGCATTCGCCGGGAGGGGCTGGCCGGCCAGGAACTCGCCAGCTTGTTACAGAGCATTTGGATGTCCATCGCGCTTGCCGTCCGGCAGGGCGCGATGATCACCGTGACCGAGAGAAACATACGCATCCATCGCCTGCCGGTATGACGACATCCCCCGGCATCATGGATTTCCCCCTCGCCCGCTACCGCCTCGAATGGCGAACGACCGCGCCCATCCGCCTGCCCGACTACGCCGGCTCGATGCTGCGCGGCGCCTTCGGGCATGCGCTGAGAAGCCTCGCCTGCATGACGCGTGCTAAGACCTGCGAGGGCTGCGCGCTGCTGGCGGGCTGCCCCTATCCCGCGCTCTTCGCCCCGCCTGCGCCCGCCGCGCACGCCCTGCAGAAGTTCTCGCAAGTGCCCGTGCCCTACGTCATCGAGCCGCCCGAATGGGGCGCGCGCGTGCTGGCCGAGGGCGAGACCTTTTCATTCAACATGGTGCTTGTCGGACGCGCGCTGCGCGAGCTGCCGCTCGTCATCCTCGCCTGGCGCCGCGCGCTCGCGCGCGGCCTCGGCGCGGGCGACGGACGCGCCGAACTCGTGCGCGTCGTCCACTGCGCGGAGGGCGGCGAGGCGGAGATCCACCGGCCGGAAACCGGCGCCCTGCCCGCCCACGACCAGAAAGTCAGTCTCGCCAATACGGGTCTGTCGACAGACGGGCCCCTCACGCTGCACTTCCACACGCCGCTGCGCCTGCAGCAGAACGGCCGCGCCCTGCCGCCCGAAAAGCTCGACGCGCGCACGCTGCTCATGGCGCTCGCCCGCCGCGCCAGCCTGCTGGCCGAATTCCACTGCGGCGCGCCGCTGATCGAGGATTTCCCCGCGCTCTCCGCCGCCTGCGCCGGCCTGCGCGAGGATAAGTGCCTCGCCTGGCGCGACTGGACGCGCTACTCCAGCCGGCAGCAGCAGAAAATGGCGCTCGGCGGCGCGATCGGCTTCTGGACGCTGGCCGGCGAGCTCGGCCCCTTCCTGCCGCTGCTGCGCCTCGGCGAATGGCTGCACGTGGGCAAGGAAACCGCCTTCGGGCTGGGCCGCTACACGCTCCTTGCCGCCGGCGCGCAACACATCTCCCCGAACGACTGGATTTCTCGCGGGCATGAGACGCAAACCATTGCAGGAAGGGAGGAAAAACCATACCCGCGGTCAGCATGAAGCCCTGAACGAAAAGGGATTGAGACCTGGCAGCGGTGGGAGGGGCAATCCAGCCGGGCTACGTCAGCATGAAGCCCTGAACGAAAAGGGATTGAGACTTTACGGCTTCGTCGTTATGGTGAAGCCCGTATTTGTCAGCATGAAGCCCTGAACGAAAAGGGATTGAGACCATGGCCTGCATGGGAACTTGCTGCGGCGAATGGGTCAGCATGAAGCCCTGAACGAAAAGGGATTGAGACTACGCATGGCCTTTGAAGTGCCGAGCAACCCATAGGTCAGCATGAAGCCCTGAACGAAAAGGGATTGAGACCCACGAGGTTGGCTGCTTCGCGGGCAGACAAACGTCAGCATGAAGCCCTGAACGAAAAGGGATTGAGACAACCAGCTTCCCGCCAGTCTGCATTTCATACTGGTCAGCATGAAGCCCTGAACGAAAAGGGATTGAGACGTGCGTCGCTAGCGCAGTCAAGAATTCGCGCACCGTCAGCATGAAGCCCTGAACGAAAAGGGATTGAGACCGCGTTGGTGATCCTGTACTTTCCGCCCTTCTTGGTCAGCATGAAGCCCTGAACGAAAAGGGATTGAGACGAAAAA
>JADLGU010000181.1 GCA_020849155.1 Rhodocyclaceae bacterium
GCAGCAGGTGCCGGCCAAGGTATGGCTGACCAGCCACGAGGACGGCTGCTTCGAGGGGGACGTGGCGCCGGTTTTCGACCGCTACCTCGCCGTGATCGACGAGCGCGAGGCGAAACTGCTGGACCTGCTCGCGGCACCTCGCACCCTGGACGAGATCGTCGCCGCCTGCATCGTCTACCGCAAGCCGCGCGAGCCGAAGGCCTTCTTCGAGTGGGGCGAGGGCGCCATCATGGGCAAGCATCTGGCGCGGCTGCTGGCCCGCGGCGCCATCGCGCTCGAGGACGGCCGCTACCGCCGCCAGTAAAAAAGTCGGTCGCCGCGGCACGGCGGCCGCGGCATCAGACCTTGTCCGAGACCTTCTGGCCGGCGGAACCGTCGGCCGTGTCGGTGGTGCCGCCGACGATGCCGTAGGCCTGCATCAGGCGCACCACCTGCAGCATCAGCTCCACGTTGCCGTTCTCGCCGAACGCCGGCGACAGGCCGCCGGTCCCCGCGACGCTCTGGCCGAAGGCGCGCGCCTCCCTCAGGCTGACGCGGCCGTCGCCGTTGGCATCGGCCTTGTCGAAGTTGCCGGCAAGGTTCGACACCAGGCCGGTCAGGTCGTCCCGGCTGAAGCCGGCGTCGGCGGCGGGCGGCGGAGCGGCGCCATCGCCCTGCAGGCGCATCCGCATGAAGTGGTGGTCGAGCTGGTCGGCAAGCTTGTTGATCGAGCCGGTGAACTCGTTCTTGGTGATCGTGCCGTCGCCGTCGGCATCGAGCTTGGCGAACAGCTTGTCGGCGCCGGCCGTCGCCTTCTCGGCGATCTTGTCGAAAGCCTTTTCCAGGTCGGCGCGCTGGAGGGCGCCCCGCCCCATGGCGTCGAGTTCGGCGAACAATTTGTCCGCCTTCTGCTGCGGCTGCGACTGCGCCGCCTGCGGCGCTTCCGCCGGGCTGAATGCCCGCACAACCGAAATCACCGATGAAATCAGTCCGATAACCGCGCCAATGGCCATGATCCGTCCTCCTGCCTGATTGCGCCCGACCAAGGGGCCCGGCAATCCTTCTGCAAGATCCCGGCCAGCAAACACAACCCGCTGATTTCCATCGATTAGCAAGGGCCCGCAGGACGGCGTCGCTGCAAACGTTGCCGAAGATGCACGGCCGTCCGGCAATAACTGCCGGGCGCTCCCGGGGTCGCCGGCCGGCTTGTTGCCCCGTATCACTTTCGTATAAAGTCCCGGACAAGAGAGGGTTCCTGAAACACCTTCCGGCCGAGCTCATGCCGGAAGGCAAAGGGTGATCATGCAAGCGCTACAGCCAAGCGACGACCAGCTCGCCGAAGAGCACGCTGCGGCCTTTCTGCTGATGGCGGCGCTTTCGCTTGCCGCCGGGAGCCTCATCTATCTGCTGACCCTCAGGCTCGCGGTTCCGGACCAGGTGGCGCGCCTGGCCGGCCCCTCGGTTCTGATCCTGGTCTCGGCCTTCGCCATTTATTGCCATCGCCGGCGACGGGTCCGCGCCGGACTGCTCGCCCTGGGCATCGGCATCTGGCTGGAGATCACCCTGATGGCCGTCATCACCGGCGGCATGAAGGCGCCGGCCATCTATCTCTATCCGCTGATCATCCTGATGGCCGGCTGGCTGCTCGGCCTGCGCCTGGCGCTGGGATTCGCCTTCATGTCGGTGCTGGCCTGCGTGGTCCTGACGCTCGCCGAGTCGGCCGGCCTGATCGCGCCGGTCCCCAACCGTTCGCTCCTGCTGCTGGTGATCCAGGCCGGCGCGCTGATCTTCACCACGGTCATCGTCAGCCGCATCGTCGGCAGCTACCAGGCGCGGCTCGAGGACGTCAAGCGCCTCGGCACTGAATTGAACGAACGGATGTCCGCCCTCGCCGCCAGCGAGGCCAGCTTCCACGGCCTGTTCAACACCGTGTACGAAGCGATCTACATCCTCGACCGCGACGGCCGTTTCCTGGCGGTCAACGATGGCGCCGTCAGGATGTACGGCTATCCGCGGGAAATCCTGGTCGGGCGCACGCCCGAGTTCGTCTCGGCGCCGGGCAGGAACGATCTCGCCGCCGTAGCAGCCATGATGCAGCGGGCCTTCGCCGGCGAGCCGCAGCGCTTCGAGTTCTGGGGCCGGCGCGCCGACGGCGAGGCCTTCCCCAAGGAGGTGCGCCTGGTGCGCGGCACCTGGTTCGGCCAGGACGTCCTCATCGCCACCGCCGACGACATCACCGGGCAGGTCCAGGCCCGGGAGGAGATCCGGCACCTCAACGCAGGCCTGGAGAAACGGGTGCAGGAACGCACTTCGGAGCTCACCGCCGCCAACCGGGAACTCGAATCCTTCGCCTACTCGATTTCCCACGACCTGCGCTCGCCGCTGCGGGCCATCGACGGCTTCAGCCATCTGCTCGCCGAGGACTACGAGGGCAAGCTCGACGAGCAGGGCCGCGACTACCTCGGGCGGGTGCGCAAGGCCGTGCAGCGCATGGGCACCCTCATCGACGACATCCTGGAGCTGTCGCGGGTCACCCGCCAGGAAATGCGGCGCGAGCCGGTCGACCTCGGCCGCCTGGCGGCGGAACTGAACGAGGAAATCGCCCGCGCCTGGCCCGACAGACACCCGGCGCTCTCGCTGACGGGACACTGCCTGGTTGAAGGCGACCCGCAACTGCTCCGCCTGATGCTGCAGAACCTGCTGGAAAACGCCTGGAAATACTCGGCCAGGCATCCGGCGCCGGAAATCGAGTTCGGCTGCGAGACGCTCGACGGCCGGCAGGTCTGCTACGTGCGCGACAACGGCGTCGGCTTCGACATGGCCCACGCCGGCCGACTGTTCACCCCGTTCCAGCGCCTGCACAAGCCGGAGGAGTTCCAGGGCAACGGCATCGGCCTGGCCACCGTTTCCCGCATCGTCCGTCGCCACGGCGGCCGCATCTGGGCGGAGTCGTCCCCGGGCGCCGGCGCCACCTTCCGCTTCACCCTGGGCTGAGTCTCAGGCGCACCCCAGGAGTACTTCCTCGGGAGGGCAAGCCGCCCTCAGGCGTACTCCAGCAGCAGGTCCTTGGCGTTCACCGCTTCGCCCGGCTTGACGTGGATGGCCGCCACCACGCCGTCGCGCTCGGCGGCGAGCATGGACTCCATCTTCATCGCCTCGATCGACACCAGCGGGTCGCCCTTGCCGACCTTCTGCCCGGCCTGCACGGCGACGGTGACCACCGTGCCGGGCATCGGCGCGCCGACATGGCGGGCGTTGCCTTCCTCGGCGCGCGCACGCTGCTTCGCCACGGCCAGGCCGGCCTTGGCGACGCGCGCCGAGCGCGGCTGGCCATTCAGCTCGAAGGCCACCTTGACGTGGCCCTCCTCGTCCGGCCCGCTCAGGCCCTGCTGGCTGACGATCAAGGTCTTGCCGCGGTCGATCTCGACGGCGATCTCCTCGCGCTCGCGCAGGCCGTAGAAGAAGGCGGGCGTCGGCAACACGGAGACGTTGCCGTAGTGGCTGCGGTGCGCCGCATAGTCCTTGAAAACTTTCGGATACATGAGATACGAAGCAAGATCCGTGTCGCTCACCTTGCGGCCGACCGCAGCCTCCGCCTCGGCGCGTTTCGCTTCCAGGTCCACCACCGGCAGGAAGTCGCCGGCGCGCCCCGGCAGCGGCTTCTCGCCGCGCAGCACCTTCTTCTGCAGCGCGGCCGGGAAGCCGTCGGGCGGATAGCCCAGCTCGCCCTTCATGAGCGAGACGACGGATTCGGGGAAGGCGACCTCGCGGTTGGGGTCGCGCACCTGCTCCGGCGTCAGGTCGTTGGCGACCATGAACAGCGCCATGTCGCCGACCACCTTCGAGGTCGGTGTCACCTTGACGATGTCGCCGAAGAGCAGGTTCACCTCGGCGTAGGCCTTCGACACCTCGGCCCAGCGGTGCTCGAGGCCCATGGCGCGGGCCTGCTCGCGCAGGTTGGTGTACTGGCCGCCGGGCATCTCGTGGCGGTAGACGTCGGCGGTGCCGGAACGGATGTCGGCCTCGAAGGGCGCGTAGCTGCGGCGCACGCCCTCCCAGTAGAGCGAGATCGCCTGCATGGCGTCGAGGTCCACGCCGGGGTCGCGCGGCGAGCCTTGCAGCGCCGCCACGATGGAGCCGAGGTTGGGCTGAGAGGTGAGCCCGCTCATCGCGTCGAGGGCGCCGTCCACCGCATCCACGCCCGCCTCGACGGCGGCAAGCACGCTGGCGGCGGCGATGCCGCTGGTGTCGTGGGTGTGGAAGTGGATCGGCAATCCCACCTCCTGTTTCAAGGTACGGATCAGCTCGCGCGCCGCGCGCGGGCGGCAGACGCCGGCCATGTCCTTGATGCCGAGGATGTGGGCGCCGGC
>JADLGU010000182.1 GCA_020849155.1 Rhodocyclaceae bacterium
AAGAACCGCAAGCAGTTCGAGATTCCGCAGCAAATCCGCGCCGAGTATCTGGTGCTGAGCCGCGATGCCCTGGCGGCGCAGACCGGCGTCAGCGCCGAAGAGATCCGCAGCGCCTATGAGAAGAACGCCCGCAACAATGTCAGTCCGGAGGAACGCCGGGCCAGCCACATCCTGATCCAGTCGCCGGCCGATGCGCCGGAGGCGGAGCAGAAGGCCGCGCGGGCGAAAAGCCAGGCCCTCTTGCAGCAGCTGCGGAAGAACCCGGCGGATTTTGCCCGGTTGGCCAAGGAGCAATCGCAGGATCCGGGTTCGGCGCCCAAGGGCGGCGATCTCGGTTATTTTCCGCGCGGGGCGATGGTCAAGCCCTTCGAGGACGCGGTGTTCTCTCTCAAGGAAAACCAGATCAGCGAGATCGTCCGCAGCGAGTTCGGCTTCCATATCATCCGGCTGACCGGGGTCAAGCCTGAAAAAGTGCGCAGCTTCGAGGAGGCGCGCGAGTCGATTGCCGCGGAACTGAAGCAGCAGGCGGCCGGACGCAGTTTCGCCGAGGCCGCCGAGACCTTTTCCAACATGGTCTATGAACAGGCGGACAGCTTGAAGCCTGCCGCCGAGAAGTTCAAGCTGGAAATCCGCCAGAGCGGATTCTTCGACAGCAGCAACCGCAATGGCGCAGGGCCGCTTGCCGCCAACGAAAAACTCTTCTCGGCGCTGTTCTCTGACGATGCGCTGAAGAACCGCCGCAACACCGATGCAGTCGAGGTGGCACCGAACACCTTGGTGGCCGCCCGCGTGATCGAGGTCCGCCCGGCCGAACTGCGCGCCTACGACAGCGTCAAGGCCGAAATCGAGAAGAAGCTCGTTGCCGAAGCGGCGGCCGAACTGGCAAAGAAGGACGGCGAGGCAAGGCTGGCCCGGCTGGCCAAGGGGGAGGAGACGGGACTGAAGTGGAGCCCAGTCCAGACCGTGGTGCGTCAGCCCATGCGCGGCCTGGCGCCGGAAGCCCAGCGCGCCATCTTCAAGGCGCCCGTCGACAAGCTGCCGGCCTTCACCGGACTGCAACTGCCCAATGGAGCATTTGTCCTTTATCGCATCAGCCAGGTGAAATCAGGAAAAGGCGGCGATGATCCGCGCGCCCGGGCCCAGCGGTTGATGCTCGCGCAGATGGCCGGCGGCGAGGACTTCAACGCCTACCTGGCCGCCAAGCGGGCGCTTTACGGCGTCAAGATCGATGCCGCGGCTTTGTCGAAATCCGGCGAGGAAGGCGCGGCGCCCGCTGTGCCGGCGCGGCCGAACCCTGGCAAGCTATGACCGCAGCGACTGCCTGAAGCAAAACGGGCTGCCGCGGCAGCCCGTTTGTTTTGCTGGTCTGGCCGCAGGGCTATTGGGGCAATGGATCCGGATTTCCCAGGGCCGTGGTGTTGAGGCCGCCGTCCACGTACATGATCTCGCCGGTGATGCCGCTGGCCAGATCGGAGAGCATGAAGGCGGCGGCGTTGCCGACTTCCTCGATGGTGACATTGCGTCGCAGGGGGGCGTGGTGGGCGTTGTAGGCGAGCAGCTTGCCGAAGTTGCCGATGCCGGAGGCCGCCAGGGTCTTGATCGGGCCGGCGGAGATGGCATTGGCGCGGATGCCTTGCGGTCCGAGACAGAAGGCCAGGTAGCGGGTGCTGGCCTCCAGGCTGGCCTTGGCCAGGCCCATGGTGTTGTAGTTGGGGAGGGTGCGCTCGGCGCCAAGATAGGTCAGGCACAGCAGGGCCGGATGCCGGCCCTTCAGCAGCAGCGGCCGGGCCGCCTTGGCCAGGGCCGGAAAGCTGTAGGCGGAGACGTCGTGGGCGATGCGGAAGGCGTCCCGCGTGATGCCGTCGAGGAAATCGCCCTCGATGGCTTCGCCCGGGGCGAAGGCGATGGAGTGCACCAGGCCGTCGAGCCCGTCCCAGTGCTTGCCCAATTCGGCGAACAGCGCTTCGATCTGCGCATCCTCCGCCACGTCGCAGGGAAACGTCAGCCGGCTGCCGAATTCCTCGGCGAATTTGACGAGGCGCTCCTTGAAGCGCTCGTTTTGATAAGTGAAGGCCAGCTGCGCGCCTTCACGGTGGCAGGCCTTGGCGATGCCGTAGGCGATCGAGCGGTTGGACAGCAGGCCGGTGATGAGGATGCGCTTTCCGTCGAGGAATCCCATCTTCGAATACCCAGAAAATGACTGGGCAATTATAGCGGAGCGACGCAGATGACGCCAATTGGCTCATCGGCTACACTCCGCGCACGATGCGTGAATTGGCGATACATGTCCTCCTGCCGACACTGGCCCTGGTGCTCGGCGGCTGTGGCGAAGTGTGGAACAATCCCTATCCGGTGCAGGAAGGAGGCGGCAACATCCTCTATAGCGCCTTTACCGAGCGGCCCAAGCACCTCGACCCTGTCCAGTCCTATAGCGAGGACGAGTCCGAGTTCAATTCGCAAATCTACGAGCCGCCGCTGCAATACCATTACCTGAAACGACCCTACGAGCTGGTTCCGATGACGGCCGAGGCCGTGCCGCGCCCGCGTTACGAGGATGCCGCCGGCAGGACGGTGGCGGCGGATTCGCGACGAGTGGCCTTCTCGGTCTACGAGATCCGCATCCGACCGGGCATTCGCTACCAGCCGCATCCCGCCTTCGCCCGCGACGAAGCCGGACGCCTGCGATATCACGACCTCAAGCGCGAGGACCTGGCGAAGATCCATTCGCTGCGGGATTTTCCCCACGCCGGTACGCGCGAGCTGGTGGCGGCCGACTACGTTTACCAGATCAAGCGCCTGGCCCACCCGCGTCTGCATTCGCCGGTGTTCGGTCTGATGAGCGAGTACCTCGTCGGGTTGAAGGCGTTCGCCGAGCGGCTCAAGGTGGAAGAGGCGAAGCTCGTTGCGGCGGGACGGAAGGGGGTCTGGCTCGACCTGACGCAGTTCCCGCTCGCTGGCGTCGAGATCATCGACACGCATTCCTACCGGATTCGCATCAAGGGCCGCTACCCGCAATTTGCCTACTGGCTGGCGATGAACTTCTTCGCACCGGTGCCGGTGGAGGTCGACCGCTTCTTTGCCCAGGCCGGCATGGCCGAGAGGAATCTGACGCTCGACTGGTACCCGGTCGGCAGCGGCCCCTACATGCTGACCGAGAACAATCCCAATGCGCGGATGGTGCTGGAGCGCAATCCAAACTACCGCGGCGAATCATATCCGGACCGTGGCGAGGAGACGGATGCCGTCGACGGCTTGCTCTCCGATGCCGGCAAGCGCATGCCTTTCATCGACAAGGTGGTGTTCTCGCGGGAACGCGAGGGCATCCCCTACTGGAACAAGTTCCTGCAGGGCTATTACGATTTTTCCGGCATCAGTTCCGACAGCTTCGACCAGGCCGTGCGCGTCTCCGTCGAGGGCGAGGCCAGCGTCTCGCCGGAGATGACCGCGAGGGGCATCAAGCTGGAAACCTCGGTCGGCACCGCCACGCGCTATTTCGCCTTCAACTGGCTCGACCCGGTGGTCGGTGGCGGCCAGGCCGACGCGGCAGCGCGGGAGCGGGCCAGGAAGCTGCGCCAGGCCATCGCCATTGCGCTCGACTGGGAGGAGTTCATTTCCATCTTCGCCAACGGCCGCGGCATCCCGGCGCAGGGACCGATCCCGCCCGGCATTTTCGGCATCAAGCCGGGAGCGGACGGCATCAATCGGGTTGTCTACGATTGGAAGGACGGAGTGCCGCTGCGCAAGCCTATCGAGGCGGCGAAGAAACTTCTTGCCGAGGCCGGCTATCCGGATGGACGCGACGCGAACAGCGGCCAGCCACTGGTGCTCTACCTGGATACCACCGATCGCGGCCCGGGCGACAAGCCGCGCCTCGACTGGTACCGCAAGCAGTTCGCCAAGCTGTCGATCCAGTTGGAGATCCGCGGCACCGACTACAATCGCTTCCAGGAGAAGGTGCGCAAAGGTGCGGCGCAGATTTTCGTCTGGGGCTGGAACGCCGACTATCCGGATCCGGAGAACTTCCTGTTCCTGTTCCACAGCGCGCAGAGCCGGGCCAAATTCCAGGGCGAGAACGCCGCCAACTACGCCAATCCCGAATACGACCGCTTGTTCGAGCAGGTCAAGCACATGGAGAATGGCCCGCCGCGGCAGGCGCTGATCGACCGCATGATGGCCATCCTGCAAGAGGACGCGCCCTGGTCCTTCGGCTTCCATCCGAAGGACTACAGCTTGCATCACGGCTGGGTGGCCAATCTCAAGCCGAACCACATGGCCAGAAACGGCCTCAAGTACCAGCGGATCGACGCGGCGCAGCGCGAGCGGCTGCGCGCCGAATGGAACCGACCGGTGTTGTGGCCGCTTGGCCTGCTGGCCATGGTTCTTGCCGCCAGCGCCGCGCCGGCGGTGATAGGCTGGCGGCGACGCGAACGCGCGAAGGGGCGCGCCTGATGCTGGCCTACATCGTCCGCCGCCTGTTGTACGCCATTCCGATCCTGGTCGGCGTGAACCTGCTCACCTTCACCCTGTTCTTCGTCGTGAACACGCCCGACGACATGGCACGCATGCAGTTGGGCATCAAGCGCGTCACTCCGGAGGCCATCGACAAATGGAAGGCCGAGCGCGGCTACGATAAGCCGCTCCTTTTCAATGGTGCCGCCGACGGCGGGGCGAAGCTCACCCGCACCATATTTTTCGAGAAGTCGGTCAGGCTGTTCGTTCTCGATTTCGGCCGCGCCGACGATGGCCGCGACATTGGCCACGAGATCAAGACCAGGATGGGCCCGAGCCTTGCCATCGCCGTGCCGGTATTCGTCCTCGGTCTCTTCGTCACGGTCTCCTTCGCCCTGATGCTGGCCTTCTTCCGCGCCACCTATCTCGATTTCTGGGGGGTGGTGGCCTGCGTGGCCATGATGTCGATCTCCAGCCTGTTCTACATCATCGGCGGCCAGTACCTGGTGAGCAAGGTCTGGCACCTGGTGCCGATCTCCGGCTACGCCGGTGGGCTGGATGCGGCGCGCTTCCTGCTGTTGCCGGTAATCATCAGCGTGGTGGCCGGCATCGGCAGCAGCACACGCTGGTACCGCACCATTTTCCTCGAGGAGATCGGCAAGGACTACGTGCGCACGGCACGCGCCAAGGGCCTGTCCGAGCAGGCCGTCCTGTTCCGGCATGTACTGAGGAACGCCATGATCCCCATTCTCACCGGTGTCGTGGTCGTCATCCCGCTGCTCTTCATGGGCTCGCTTCTGGTCGAGTCGTTTTTCGGCATTCCGGGCCTCGGTTCCTACACCATCGATGCCATCAACGCCCAGGACTTCGCCGTGGTGCGTTCGATGGTCTTCATCGGCTCGGTGCTCTACATCGCTGGCCTGCTGCTGACCGACCTGTCCTACACCCTGGTCGACCCGCGCGTGAGGCTGCAATGATGCCTGTCCTGCTGTGGACCGACCTGCTCGTTTTCCTGCTGATCGCCTGCGGCATCGGCGCCGGCGCCTACGTCAGCCGACGCGAATACCTGCTGGCCTCCTGGCGGCGTGTCGGCGAGAGTCGCGCCGGCATGGCCTCGCTGACCCTGTTGCTGGCCTTCGTCGCTGTCGGCCTGCTCGACTCGCTGCACTACCGGCCGCGCCTGGAGGCGGCCAACGGTCAGCCCGCCGGCGGCTACGGCAGCGAAGTGCGCAGCGCCCTCGACGCGCTCCTGCTGCCCCTCAAGACACGTACCGAGAAGACTTATTCCGCGCCGCTGGCGACGCATCTGTATGCCAAGGAAACCGTGGAGCTGGCCGACGGCAGCCAGGCGCGGGTGTTCCCGCGCCTGAAGCATGGCGGGGCGCATCTAGAGGATGCCGAAGCGGAATGGAGCCGCGATGTAGTCTTGCGCATCCTGCGTGGCCTGGCTCTCGCCGTGCTGGCGGGACCGACTTTTGCCGCGCTGGCCGTCCTGGCGGCGGCGCGGCGCTGGGGCATGAACTGGCAGGCGGCCTGGCGCCGCATCCGGCGCGGCGAGTCACGTTTCGCCTGGGACGCCGTGCTGCTCACCCTGGCCGCGCTGTTGCTGCTGGTCGGCCCGGCCATTTCGCTTGCCGGCGGCTATCACGTCTTCGGCACCGACAAGGTCGGCCAGGATGTGCTCTACCTGACCCTGAAGAGCATCCGCACCGGGCTGGTGATCGGCACCATCACCACGCTGGCGATGCTGCCTTTTGCGGTAGCGCTGGGCATCGCCGCGGGCTACCTCGGCGGCTGGGTGGACGACCTCATCCAGTACCTCTACACGACGCTGAATTCGATCCCCGGGGTGCTGCTGATTGCCGCTTCGGTCCTGATGGTGCAGGTCCTGATCGACACCCATCCCGCCTGGTTCGCCACCGCCGCCCAGCGCGCCGATGCACGTCTGCTGGCGCTGTGCCTGATACTCGGCGTGACGAGCTGGACGGGGCTCTGCCGGCTTTTGCGCGCCGAGACGCTGAAGCTGCGCGAACTGGAATACGTGCAGGCGGCGCAGGCCTTTGGCGCCTCGGCGGCGCGCATCATGGGCCGCCATGTTCTGCCTAACGTCATGCATATCGTGCTGATCGCGGTGGTGATGGATTTTTCCGGCCTGGTGCTGGCCGAGGCTGTGCTGTCCTATATCGGCATCGGCGTCGACCCGAGCACCATCAGCTTCGGCACCATGATCAACACGGCGCGCCTGGAGCTGGCGCGCGAGCCGGTGGTATGGTGGTCGCTACTGGCCGCCTTCGTCTTCATGTTCGTGCTGGTGCTGGCCGCCAACCTGTTCTCCGACACGGTGCGCGATGCCTTCGATCCGCGCGTCGCCGGCCGTCGCAGCGCTTCCTCGGCGCAGGAGCCGGCAGCATGAGCCTGCTGCGCGTGGAGGGACTCCGTACCGTCCTGTCGAGCGCCGCCGGCGAGGTGCGAGCGGTGGACGGGGTGTCATTCGGGTTGGCTGCCGGCGAGACCTTCGCCCTGCTGGGCGAGTCCGGTTGCGGCAAGTCGATGACGGCGCTCTCGCTGATGCGCCTGCTGCCCGATGCCGGTTGGATTGCCGGCGGCAGGGTGCTGCTGGAAGGGCGCGACCTGCTGGCGCTGTCCGAAGCCGAGATGCGCAACGTGCGCGGCCGCGAGATGGCCATGATCTTCCAGGAACCGGCCACCAGCCTCAACCCGGTGCTGACGGTCGGCGAGCAGATCGGCGAGGCGCTGTCGCGGCATACGGCCCTTAGACGAGAGGAAGTCAGACACCGGGCGACCGAACTGCTCGAAGCGGTCGGTATTCCCGCTGCGGCGCAGCGGTTGGGCGAGTACCCCTTCCAGTTCTCGGGCGGCATGAAACAGCGCGTCATGATCGCCATGGCGCTGGCAGGCAATCCGCGTCTCCTCATCGCCGACGAGCCGACCACCGCGCTCGACGTGACTATCCAGGCGCAGGTGCTCGAGCTGCTCGGCGCCATTCAGCGCGAACGCGGCATGGGCATGCTGCTGATCACCCACGACCTGGGCATCGTCGCCAGACTGGCACAGCGTGTCGGCGTCATGTATGCCGGCGAACTGGTCGAGGTCGCCGAGCGGGCGACTTTCTTTTCGGCGCCGCAGCACCCCTACTCGAATAAGCTGTTCGCTGCGCTGCCGCGGCCGGAACGGCGCGGCGGCCTGCTGGAAACCATTCCCGGCAGTGTGCCGCCGCTGACGACGACGTTTGCCGGCTGCCGCTTCGCCGAGCGTTGCTTCTCCGTGATGGCGAGATGCCGCAGCGAGCCGCCGGCCTGGCACGAGAGTGGCCCGGGTCATGTCGTTCGTTGCCATCTTTACGATCAAGGCGCCACTGGCAGGCCTCAAGAATCGGAAATCCTGATAGTGCCGCTCGAAGCATCCTCGGCTGTCCGGTTCGCGCAGGAGGATGGGAGCGCGTCGCTGCTGGAAGTGGCCGATCTCAAGGTGCATTTTCCGATTCGGCGCGGAGTTTTGCAGCGCGCGACAGGCCATGTCAGGGCGGTCGACGGCGTGTCGCTGCGGCTAGATCCGGGCCGCACCCTGGCGCTGGTGGGCGAATCCGGCTGCGGCAAGACGACGGCTGGCAAGGCTATCCTGCAGCTCATCAAACCGAGTGCAGGCAGCGTGTGTTTCGACGGGGAGGAGTTGACCACGCTGCCGGCTGCGCGGCTGCGCCGGCTCCGCAGCGAGATGCAGATCATCTTCCAGGACCCCTACGCTTCGCTCGATCCGCGTATGCGGGTGGGGGACACGATCGAGGAAGGTCTGTTGGCCCTTGGCGCTGCCGCCGACCGGACCGCCCGCGAAGGCCGCATCGCGGAGTTGCTGGAGAGGGTCGGCCTCGCTGCCGGCATGCGCGGGCGCTACCCGCACGAATTTTCCGGCGGCCAGCGCCAACGCATCGCCATCGCCCGGGCACTGGCAGTGGCGCCGCGCCTGCTGATCTGCGACGAACCGACCAGCGCACTGGATGTCTCGGTTCAGGCGCAGATCCTCAACCTGCTGAAGGAACTGCAGACTACGCTCGGCCTGGCCTATCTGTTCATCACCCACAACATCGCCGTGGTGGAGTACCTGGCCCACGAGGTGGCGGTGATGTACCTCGGCCGCATCGTCGAGCGGGGGGCGGTAGGGGAGGTCTTGGGCGGGCCGAAGCATCCCTACACCGAGGCCCTGCTTTCGGCCGTGCCGCGACTGGACACCGCCGGTCAGCGAAAGGTCATCATGCTCCAAGGCGACATGCCATCGCCTGCCAAACCGCCCGCCGGCTGCCATTTCCATCCACGCTGTCCGCGCGCCATGCCGCGCTGCGCCGAGACTTATCCGGCTGAGACGAATCTCGGCACGCGCAGCGTGCGCTGTTTGCTCTACGAATAGGCCGGATCAGTTGCGGGGTGCCGGCCGCTTGGCGGCAACTTTCTTCGACGGTTTCTTGGCGCTGGTTGTCTTCCTGGCCCCTTTGCCGCCCTTGACCGGCTGCTTGCGGATCGTCGGCTTGACCACCGGCAGGTTGACCGCCAGCAGGTTGCCGGAGGCGGACTCGCCTTGGGTTGGCACCAGCAGAGTATGGCCCGGCCCGATCCGCATCTTGGCGCTGATGCCGTTCACCTGGCGCAGCCGCGCCACGCTGAGGCCGTGTTTCTTGGCGACGCTCTCCAGCCCTTCGCCTTTCTTGATGGTGTACGCCTGCCAATTCGTCAGCGGCTTGTCGTGCGCCTCCAGGTTGGCCATGAAGATGTCGATTTTTTCAGCGGGCAGGACGATGTTGGCGCCGCCCTTGTCGGGGATCACCGGACGGTTGTAGGCCGGATTGAGGGCGAGGAATTCCTCGATGGTCATCTCCGCCAGGCGGGCGGCGATGGCCACGTCCATGTGGGCGGAGACTTCGATGGTCTGGAAATAGGGTTTGTTGGGGATCGGGTCCAGGCTGACGTTGAACAGGCCGGGCTGGGCGATGATGTTCTTCAGGGCCTGCAGCTTGGGCACGTACCAGCGCGTCTCGCTGGGCATGGTCAGGCTGAGGTAATCGGTCGGCAGGCCCTTCGCCAGGTTCTTGTTGATGGCGCGCGCCACGGCATTCTCGCCCCAGTTGTAGGAGGCCAGCGCCAGGTGCCAGTCGCCGTGCATCTCGTAGATCGACTGCAGGTACTCGAGGGCCGCGCTGGTGGAGGCGATGATGTCGCGGCGCTGGTCCATCCACCAGTTCTGGTCGAGCTGGTAGGTCTTGCCGGTGGACGGAATGAACTGCCACATGCCCGAAGCGTGGGCGCGGGAATAGGCCATCGGGTTGTAGGCGCTCTCGACAATCGGCAGCAGGGCCAGTTCGGTGGGCATTCCGCGCTTCTCCAGTTCCTCGACGATGTGGTGCATGTAGCGGCGGCTGCGCTCGACGACGCGCTTGAGATAGTCCGGGCGGGCCAGATACCAGGCCTGTTGCTGCTGCACCAGCGGGCTGTCCAGGTTGGCCATGCCGAAGCCGCGGCGGATGCGCTCCCACAGGTCGTCGGGCGGCAGGGTCAGGTCGATCGTCGCCATAGGCGGCGGATCGTCCTTCAATTCGATGGTTGGCACGGTGTCGAGCTTGGCGGCGTCGCCTGAGGGGGATCCGGCCAGGCCGGACGAAAGGGCCAGGCCTATTTCCTCCGCAGGCAGGGCAGGCTTGGGCAGGACCAACAGAAAGCCGCAGATTAGAATTCCCGGCAGGGCGGGAGGTGGCTTGAACATGGAGCCGGTGCGCGCGAAAAGTGCATGCTACCTGCGGGTCCTCCGTCCGTCAATTTGACCCCTTCAGGATGGTCAGCATGAGCCGTTAACATAGCAATGATCGTTCCGCTTGCGCGTATCATTCGCCCATCATGAGAGCGCTGGTCGTCGAGGATACCGCCACCAATCTGGCGGTTTATTGCCACCTGCTCGAACGCATCGGCATCGAGCCCATCCAGGCCCGCGACGGCCTGGCCGGGATCGCCTGCTTCGAAGCGTCGCGTCCCGACTTGATACTCCTCGATGTCGTGCTGCCAGGCATTGACGGCTTTGAGGTGGCGCGGCGCATCCGCGCCATGGAGAAGCCGGGGGAGTGGACTCCCATCATCTTCCTGACCTCGCTCGCCAAGGACGAGGACCTGGAACGCGGCATCGAGGCCGGCGGAGACGACTACCTGTTCAAACCGGTGAGCGAGGTGGTGCTGAGCGCCAAGGTGCGGGCAATGCAGCGCATCGTCCAGATTCGGCAGTCGCTGCTGGTGCTGACCAGGAAGCTCGATGAGGCCAACCGCGAGTTAACGCGTCTTTCCGCCGTCGACGGCCTGACCGGCATCGCCAACCGCCGCCAATTCGACGAGGCGCTGCTGCGCGAATGGCGGCGCTGCCAGCGCGGCGGCACCTCTCTGGCTTTGCTCATGTGTGACGTCGACTCCTTTAAGCAGTACAACGACAACTACGGCCATCAGGCCGGCGACGAGTGCCTGAAGACAGTGGCGGGCCTTATGCAGGGCAAGCTCAGGCGGCCGGCCGATATCGTCGCCCGCTATGGCGGCGAGGAATTCGCGGCAATTTTGCCCGATACCGGGCTGGACGGCGCCCTGTTGGTGGCCGAGGCCATGCGCAGCGCCGTGCATGGCCATGGCCTGACACATGAGGCTTCTACCGCCGGTGTGGTGACCGTCAGCATCGGAGTTGCCTTCACGCAGCCGCAGCAGGCCGAGGATCTGCCCAGGCTGATTGGCGCCGCCGACTGGGCCTTGTATGAAGCCAAGCGTCTGGGGCGCAATCGGGTTCAGGTGGGCGATCCGTCCGCGGCACGGGAAAGGAGCAAGGCATGAGAGTGCTGATCGCTGACGACAATGGCGTGCTGCGGGCCGTCCTGCGGGCCATGCTGAGAGACGAGGGTTACGAGGTGGTGGGGGAAGCCGGCGACGGGGCCGCGGCGGTCGACCTGGCCAAACGCCTTAAGCCCGATATCGTCTGCCTCGATATCGTGATGCCGAAAGCCGACGGCCTGCAGGCCTTGCAGGAGATAAAGGCGGAACTGCCCGCCTGCGTGGTGCTGATGATCAGCGGCAACGCCGACCGGGAGTCGGTCGAGGCGGCGGTAACGGGCGGTGCCTTCGGCTATATCCTCAAGCCCTTCAATGCCGCGCGGGTGGTCGAAACCATGAAGAAGGCTGCCGCCAAGGCGAAACATCCCGCCGCGCCTACCTGAAGACGTTTTTCCATTCGCGCAGGGCGGTAAAGACTTCCACTCCCCTGGACAGCGGCCTGCCGCTGCGACGGCTGGCCGCGCCGGCTACCGCTTCGACCGAGCAGCGCAGGAAGGGATTGGTCTCCATTTCCATGGCCAGTTGGGAAGGGACGCTGGGCTGATCTGCAGCACGCAGCGCTGCGACGCTGGCGGCGCGCGCTTCCAAGGCGGCGTTGCCGGGCTCGACGGCCAGGGCGAAGCGGATGTTCGACAGGGTGTACTCGTGGGCGCAATAGACCCGGGTGTCGGGCGGCAGGGCTGCCAGCTTGCACAGCGAAGCCCACATTTGTTGCGCCGTGCCTTCGAACAGGCGCCCGCAGCCGCAGCCGAACAGCGTGTCTCCGCAAAATAGCGCGCCCTGCCCGTAATAAGCCACATGGCCACGCGTGTGGCCGGGAACGTCAATCACCCTGAAGGAGGCGGGCAGGCCAGGCAGTTCAACGATGTCGCCTTCTCCGACGGCGATGCTGACGCCGGCAATGGCTTCATGGGCCGGACCATAGACGTCGACCGCCTGGCGCTGCAGCAATCCGGCCACCCCACCGCAATGGTCGCCATGATGGTGCGTCAGCAGGATGGCGGCCAGGTCGACTCCCTGTTCATCGATGTAGCGCAGCACTGGCGCCGCTTCGCCGGGGTCGACCGCCACGATGCGGCGACCTTCGCGCAACAGCCAGATATAATTGTCCTCGAAGGCGCGCAAGGCATGGATGTCCATGCCCCATTCTCTGACTCCGGAGCGAAATGTCAAATTCCCCGATCGATGCCTGGCTGCAGACGCCTCAGGGGCGCTACATCCTCGACTGGGAACAGGAACGTTTCGACGAGATGGTGGCGGATATCTTCGGCTTCAATGCGGTGCAGCTAGGCTTTCCCCGACTGGACGGCCTGCGGGCCAATCGGATGCCGCTGCGCTTTCACTACGATCCGGTTCCGCCCGCCGGCGTGTTGGGCGATGCCCATCACCTGCCCATGGCGGCGAACAGCGTCGATCTGGCCGTGCTTCCTCACGTGCTGGAGTTCGCCGCCGATCCGCACCAGATCCTGCGCGAGATCGAACGGGTTCTGGTGCCGGAAGGACAGGTGCTGATATCCGGCTTCAATCCCCTCAGTCTGTGGGGCATCAGGCGCCGTCTCGCCGGCCGCAACGCCGCCTATCCCTGGCAGGGCCAGTATTTCAGCGTACGGCGCCTTAGAGACCTGCTCAAGCTGCTGAGCATCGAGACCCAGGCGGGCTGTTTCGGGCGATATGCCCCGGCCGTGTCCCAGGATAAATGGCTGCGGCGCTGGCATTTTCTCGAGCTGGCAGGCGATCGCTGGTGGCCGATTGCCGGTGCGGTTTATATCCTGCAAGGCGTCAAACGCCAGCACGGCCTGCGCTTGCTGACGCCGGCTTGGCAGGATCGCAAGGCGCGCGCCAAGGCCCTGGCACCGGCGGTTCAGAGAATCCAGAAAGACGGCCAGTGAGCAAGGAGATCGATTGGGTCGAGATCTACACCGATGGGGCCTGCAGAGGCAATCCCGGCCCTGGAGGTTGGGGCGCCCTTCTCAGGACAGGCACGCACGAAAGGGAACTGTTCGGTGGCGAGGCCGACACCACCAACAACCGCATGGAACTGACGGCGGTGATCCGCGCCCTCGAGGCGCTCAAGCGCCCGGTGCAGGCTCGCGTGCATACCGACTCGCAGTATGTGCAGAAGGGCATCAGCGAGTGGATTCATGCCTGGAAGAAGCGCGGCTGGCGCACCGCCGACCGGCAGCCGGTCAAGAACGCCGAGCTCTGGCGGGAACTGGAGGCGCTGGCTGCGCGCCATCGCATCGAATGGCGCTGGGTCAAGGGGCATGCCGGGCACATCGACAATGAGCGCGCCGACGCCTTGGCGCGCCGCGGCATTGAGACTCTGAAAGGCAGCTCAGCGTGAGGCAAATCGTTCTCGACACGGAAACCACCGGCCTCGACCACCGAATGGGCGACCGCATCATCGAAATCGGCTGCGTCGAACTTCTCAATCGCAAGCTGACCGGGCAGCGTTTTCATCGCTACCTCAACCCGGAGCGGGAGGTGGAGGCTGGGGCCCTCGCCGTCCATGGCCTGACCAACGAGTTCCTCCATGACAAGCCGAAATTCGACGAGGTGGCGGCCGAGTTCCTCGATTTCATCCAAGGCGCCGAACTGGTGATCCACAATGCCAGCTTCGATGTCGGCTTCCTGAACAACGAACTGGCGTTGTCGCAGGCGGCGCCGCTGGAACAATGTTGTGCGGGGGTGGTGGATACCCTCAAGCTGGCCCGTGAGCTGCATCCTGGACGCAAGAACTCCCTCGATGCGCTATGCGAGCGCTACGCCATAGACAATTCAGGGCGCATGCTGCATGGCGCCTTGTTGGATGCCGAGTTGCTGGCCGAGGTCTATCTCGCCATGACCCGTGGACAGGACAGCCTGATCATGGAGTTGGATGCTGCGCCAGGTCCGGCTTTGCAGGGGGTGCCGCAACTGGAACGCCCGAACCTGCGCGTCCTGCGCGCCAGCGCCGAAGAGCTGGCCGAGCACCAGCGCCTGCTGGCCGATATCGGCCAGGAGAGCAAGACCGGATGCCTGTGGTCGTCGCTGGAAGCCTGAACGGCCGGCGTCTTTGATAATGGCTGCGGTTTCCGCTACAATGCACGTCTTTCAGGCGCGTAGCTCAGCTGGTTAGAGCACCACCTTGACATGGTGGGGGTCGTAGGTTCGAGTCCTATCGCGCCTACCAACTGAAGACAGGAGTCAGAGGACAGAAGTCGCTACGACTTCGGTTTTCTGGCTTTTGTCGTTTATTGGCGAATCATGCCGATCATAACTTTGCCGGATGGCTCGACACGCGCATTCCCCCAGGCGATCACCGTCGCCGAGGTGGCCGCATCGATCGGCGCCGGACTGGCCAAAGCGGCTGTGGCCGGCAAGGTGGACGGCCGTCTGGTCGATACCGGCTACCGCATCGAGCGGGACTGCGCCTTGGCCATCGTCACCGACAAGGATGCCGATGGCGTAGATATCATCCGCCACTCGACGGCGCACCTGCTGGCCTATGCCGTGAAGGAGCTGTTCCCCGAGGCACAGGTAACAATCGGCCCGGTGATCGACAACGGCTTCTACTACGATTTCGCCTACAAGCGGCCGTTCACGCCGGAAGACCTGGCGCAGATCGAAGCGCGCATGGCCGAACTGGCGAAGAAGGATTTCCCGGTGCTGCGCGAAGTCTGGCCGCGCGACAAGGCTGTCGGATTCTTCAAGTCGATCGGCGAGCATTACAAGGCCGAGATCATCGCTTCGATTCCCGCCGATCAGGATGTCTCGCTCTATCGCGAGGGCGATTTCGTGGACCTCTGCCGCGGTCCGCACGTCCCCTCCACCGGCAAGCTGAAGGTCTTCAAACTGATGAAGGTGGCCGGCGCCTACTGGCGCGGCGATTCCCGCAACGAGATGCTCCAGCGCATCTACGGCACAGCCTGGGCGAAGAAGGACGAGCTCGAAGCCTATCTGCACATGCTGGAGGAAGCCGAGAAACGCGACCATCGCAAGCTCGGTCGGCAGCTTGACCTCTTCCATCTGCAGGACGAGGCACCGGGCATGGTGTTCTGGCATCCCAAGGGCTGGGTGATCTGGCAGGAGGTCGAGCAGTATATGCGCCGCCTGCTTTCCGCCAATGGCTATCTGGAGGTGCGCACCCCGCAGGTGATGGATCGGGTGCTGTGGGAGAAGTCCGGCCATTGGGAAAACTACGCCGAGCACATGTTCACCACCCAGGCCGAGGAACGTGACTACGCGGTCAAGCCGATGAATTGTCCAGGCCATGTGCAGATCTTCAATCAGGGCATCAAGAGCTACCGGGATCTGCCCCTGCGGCTGGCCGAGTTCGGCTCCTGCCACCGTAACGAGCCTTCCGGCGCGCTGCACGGCATCATGCGGGTGCGCGGCTTCGTCCAGGACGATGCGCACATTTTTTGCACGGAAGAACAGATTCTGTCCGAGTCCATCTCCTTCATCGATTTGCTGCGCAAGGTATATGCGGATTTCGGTTTCAACGACATTCTCGTCAAGTTGTCCACCCGACCGGAGAAGCGCCTCGGTTCCGACGAGACCTGGGATCGTGCCGAAGCAGCGCTGGCACAGGCCCTCGACGCCAAGGGCCTGAAGTACGATTTGCAGCCAGGCGAAGGGGCCTTCTACGGCCCCAAGATCGAGTTTTCGCTGAAGGATTGCCTGAACCGGGTCTGGCAGTGCGGCACCCTGCAGCTGGATTTCTCCCTGCCCGGGCGCCTCGGCGCGGAGTATGTGGCCGAGGACAACACCCGCCGCCAGCCGGTGATGCTGCACCGGGCCATCCTTGGCTCGATGGAGCGCTTCATCGGGATACTGATCGAGCACCATGCCGGCGCCTTCCCGCTGTGGCTGGCCCCGCTTCATGCGGTGGTGATGAACATCTCCGAGCATCAGGCCGATTACGCCGGGGCTGTTGCGGAAAAGCTACGCATTGCCGGCCTGCGGGCGGTAGCGGATTTGCGCAACGAGAAAATTAGCTATAAAATACGCGAACATAGCTTGCATAAGCTGCCTTATCAGCTTGTCGTGGGTGACAAGGAAAAGGCAGCCGGGTTGGTCGCCGTGCGTGCCCGGGGTGGTCAAGACCTTGGGCAAATGTCCCTCGAGACGTTTGTCGAACGCCTGACGCGAGAACGTGATGCGCGGGCAGGGGCGACCTGATTTTCAATTTTTCGGAGATTCGAACCATCGCACAACAGAAGGCGCAGCGCCTGAACGAAGAGATCAACGCCCCCGAAATAAGGCTGATCGGGGTGGATGGCGAGCAGGTCGGTATCGTAGCGGTTCAGTCTGCGCTTAAGATGGCCGAGGAAGCCGGGGTGGATCTGGTCGAGATCGCGCCATTGGCCAAGCCTCCGGTCTGCCGCATCATGGACTATGGCAAGTTCAAGTACGCGGAGGCCAAGAAGGCGCACGAAGCCAAGCTGAAACAGAAGCAGATCCAGGTCAAGGAAGTGAAGTTCAGGCCCGGCACCGACGAAGGCGACTACCAGATCAAGCTGCGCAACCTGGTGAGGTTCCTGCAGGAAGGCGACAAGACCAAAGTGACCCTGCGTTTCCGCGGCAGGGAAATGGCGCATCAGGAATTCGGCGTGCGCCTGCTGGAGCGGGTGAAGGGCGACCTCGAACTTTACGGTACGGTCGAGCAGTTTCCCAAGATGGAAGGCCGCCAGCTCATCATGGTGCTGGCGCCGATCAAGAAGCAGGAGAAGAAGCACTGATTATTTCGTTCCCTTGAGGGACGGATTGGCGGAATGGACCGGCCGACAGGTCCATGGATAAGTGGCTGCAGGTTGTCGAAGCGCTTCCGGATCGGAAGCCACCTGGCGCCATGTTAAAAGGAGTTCTTCGATGCCGAAGATGAAGACCAAATCCGGCGCTGCCAAGCGCTTCAAGGTGCGCGCCGGGGGCAGCGTCAAACGCTCCCAGGCTTTCAAGCGCCATATCCTGACCAAGAAAACCACCAAGGCCAAGCGTCACCTGCGCGGGGCCACCAACGTGCATGACTCGGATGTCGCTTCGGTCCGCGCCATGCTGCCCTACGCCTAAGGAGTCCAGACCATGCCACGAGTCAAACGCGGTGTAACGGCGCGCGCACGCCACAAGAAGGTCCTCGACCAGGCCAAGGGCTACCGCGGCCGGCGCAGCAGCGTCTACCGCATCGCCAAGCAGGCGGTAATGAAGGCGGGGCAATATGCCTATCGCGACCGCCGGCAGCGCAAGCGTCAGTTCCGTTCGCTGTGGATCGTTCGCATCAACGCAGCGGCGCGCGAGCTTGGGCTGAGCTACAGCGTGCTGATGAACGGCCTGAAGAAGGCATCCATCGAGGTCGATCGCAAGGTACTGGCGGATCTGGCTGTATTCGACAAGCCGGCGTTCGCGCAGATTGCCAACCAGGCCAAGGCCAGCCTCTCTGCCTGAAGCCCAGAGCCGGAAAAAAGGGAGGCCCATGCCTCCCTTTTTTTGATCCATGACCGATGTCGAACAACTGGTAGCCCAAGCCACCGCCGAATTCGCCGGCATAGCCGATGCGGCTGCGCTCGAGCAGGTCAAGGCGCGCTACCTCGGCAAGAGCGGCAAGATGACCGAGATGCTGAAGGGGCTGGGCCGCCTGGCCCCCGAAGAGCGCAAACTTGCGGGCGCGGCCATTAACAGCGCCAAGGAAAGGATCGAGTCGGCGCTCGGTGCCCGCCGAGACGCGCTGCGGCGGGCTGCCCTCGAAGCGCAGCTGAGAGCCGAAGCGCTTGACGTTACCCTGCCCGGACGCGGTTTGCCGACGGGCGGCCTCCACCCGGTGACGCGCACCCTGGAGCGCATCGAGACGCTGTTCCGTTCAATTGGCTTCGACGTCGCCGATGGTCCCGAAATCGAGGACGATTTCCACAACTTCACCGCGCTCAACACGCCGGAGAACCATCCGGCGCGTTCCATGCACGACACCTTCTATCTGCAGAACGCTCCCGGCCTGCTGCTGCGCACGCATACCAGCCCGATCCAGGTGCGCTACATGGAGACCCATAAACCGCCGATCCGCATCATCGCGCCCGGCCGAGTCTATCGGGTCGATTCGGACGCCACCCACTCGCCGATGTTCCATCAGGTCGAAGGGTTGTGGATTGACGAGGAGGTCAGCTTCGCCGACCTGAAGGGCGTGTTTACCGATTTCCTGCGTAATTTCTTCGAGAAGCCGGAACTGCGGACGCGCTTCAGGCCGTCCTTCTTTCCATTCACCGAGCCGTCAGCCGAGATCGACATGAGCTGCGTGTTCTGCGGCGTCAACGGTTGCCGCGTTTGCAGTCATACCGGATGGCTGGAGATCGCCGGCAGCGGCATGGTGCATCCCAACGTGCTGAAGGCGGTAGGCATCGACAGCGA
This sequence comes from Rhodocyclaceae bacterium, assembly GCA_020849155.1. Lineage (GTDB taxonomy): Bacteria > Pseudomonadota > Gammaproteobacteria > Burkholderiales > Rhodocyclaceae > Desulfobacillus. The sequence continues at coordinate 18,690 of JADLGU010000182.1, forward strand.
GAAGTACATCGGCTTCGCCTTCGGCATGGGCCCGGACCGGCTGACCATGCTGCGCTACGGCGTGAACGACCTGCGCTTGTTCTTCGACGGTGACCTGCGCTTTTTGTCCCAATTCAAATAATCATGCAGTTCTCCGAACACTGGCTGAGGGAATTCGTCGATCCGCCGCTGACCAGCGCCGAACTGGCGCATGCCCTGACCATGGCCGGGCTGGAGGTCGAAGCACTGCAGAACGTCGCGCAGCCTTTTGTCGGCGTCGCGGTGGCCCATGTGCTGGTCGTCGACCGGCATCCCGACGCCGACAAACTGAAGCTTTGCCAGGTGGACGCAGGGCAGGGCGAGATCCTGCAGATCGTTTGCGGCGCGCCGAACGTCGCTGTCGGCATGAAGGTGCCCTGCGCGCTGGTCGGCGCCGAACTGCCTGGCGTGAAGATCAAGGCCGCCAAAGTGCGCGGCGTCGAATCTTTCGGCATGCTTTGCTCGGCTCGCGAGTTGGGCCTTTCGGAAGACCACAGCGGTATCCTGGCCCTGCCGGACGATGCGCCGGTGGGCGAGGATATCCGCACCTACCTGGCGCTCGACGACAAGCTGTTCACCCTCAAGCTGACGCCGAACCGGGCCGATTGCCTCAGCCTGAAAGGCATTGCCCGTGAAGTCGGCGCCCTAACCGGAACCCCCGTGAAGCTGCCGGCGATTCGGGAATGCGCAGTCGGCAGTGCCCAGCGACGGGCCGTGATCCTGGATGCACCGGCGGCTTGCCCGCGTTACTGCGGACGGGTGGTCAGCGGCATCGATGCGCGCGCGCCGACGCCAATCTGGATGAAGCGGCGCCTGGAGCGGAGCAGCATCCGCTCCATTAGTGCCGTGGTGGATGTCACCAACTACGTCATGCTGGAACTCGGCCAGCCGTTGCATGCCTTCGACAACGCCCGGCTGCAGGGTGGGGTGCATGTACGCTATCCGGCCCCGGAAGAGCAATTGCTGCTGCTCAACGAGCAGACCGTCACGCCGGATCCCGGCACCGCCCTGATCTCAGACGACATGCGCGCCCTGGCCCTCGCCGGCATCATGGGTGGGGAAGAGAGCGGCATCACGGCGGATACGACCGAATTGTTCCTTGAGAGCGCCTTCTTTGCCCCGGATGCCGTCGCCGGCAAGGCACGGGGGCTGGGCTTTTCTTCCGATGCGTCCTATCGCTTCGAGCGCGGCGTTGATTTTGCCGCCACTCGCGAAGCTCTCGAGCGCGCCACCCAACTGATCCTCGATATCTGCGGGGGGCAGGCCGGCCCGGTGACCGAGGCCGTGGCGCCGGAGCATCTGCCGAAACGCGAGGCCGTCAGACTGCGCGTGCCACGGGCTGAGAAGATCCTCGGCATCCCGCTGGGCGCCGAGGTGGCCGAACGCCTGTTTTCCGGTCTTGATTTCTCATTCAGACGCGAAGGCGATGTGTTTACCGTGATCCCGCCTTCGCATCGTTTCGACATTGCCATCGAGGAAGACCTGGTCGAGGAACTCGCCAGGCTGCATGGCTATGACAACATTCCCGAGCGACGGCCGCGTGGCCCCCTGGCCATCCTGCCCAAGCGCGAGGAGACGCGTTCGGTCTGGCGCCTGCGCCGTTTGCTGGCCGCGCGCGACTACCAGGAGGTGGTTAACTACAGCTTCGTGGACGCTGCCTGGGAAAAGGATTTTTGCGCCAACCCGGATCCGGTGGTGCTGGCCAATCCGATTGCCAGCCAGATGGGCGTGATGCGATCGAGCCTGATCGGCGGACTGGTGAATAACTTGCTTGTCAACTTCAACCGGCGCATGGAACGGGTACGCGTTTTCGAAACCGGGCGCAGCTTCCTGCGCGACGCCGCAGGGGATGCCGTCGCTGGGTTTCTCCAGCCAAAGCGGATTGCCGCCCTGGCGGCCGGACCGGCGGCGCCGGAGCAATGGGGCGTTGCGGCGCGTCGTGTCGACTTCTTCGATGTCAAGGGCGACGTTGAAGCGTTGCTGGCTCCTTTGGTGGCCGGTTTCGAACGGCTGGAGCATCCGGCCCTTCATCCCGGCCGCTCCGCTGCGGTTGTGGTGCAAGGAAGGCCCATCGGACTGATCGGCGAATTGCACCCGCACTGGGTGCAGAAATACGAGCTGGGCGGGGCGCCGGTGGTGTTCGAATTGGATCTCGATTCGGTCCTGCAGCAGGTACTGCCGGCTCATCGTGAGGTTTCACGCTTCCCGGCGGTGGTGCGCGACATGGCGCTGGTGGTCGACCTGGGCCTGGCCGCCAAGTCCTTGCGGGAAACCCTCGCCAAGGCTGCGCCAAGCTTCGTCCAGGATGTGGTTTTGTTCGATGTCTACCAGGGAAAGGGCGTCGATCCGGACAAAAAAAGTCTTGCATTCCGGGTAGTTATGCAAGATACTGAGAAAACGCTTTCGGATGGTGAAGTTGATGCGGCGATGAGCAAAATGATAGAAGCCGCGAGCCGCAACTTTGCCGCCAAGCTGCGTTCATAGGGAGCTGAAATGACGTTAACAAAGGCGGAACTCGCCGATCTCCTGTTCGAAAAGGTCGGCCTGAACAAGCGCGAAGCGAAAGACATGGTGGAGGGCTTTTTCGAGGAAATCCGCACGGCGCTGGAGCGTGGCGAGAGCGTCAAACTGTCCGGCTTCGGCAATTTCCAGCTGCGCGACAAGCCCCAGCGCCCGGGACGCAACCCCAAGACCGGGGAAGAGATCCCCATTACGGCCCGCCGCGTGGTCACCTTCCATGCCAGCCAGAAACTCAAAACCTCGGTCGAGAAACTGAGCAGCCATGGCAAGCAAGGATGAGTTGCCGCCGATTCCGGCCAAGCGCTACTTCACCATCGGCGAAGTGAGCGAGTTGTGCGGCGTCAAACCGCACGTGTTGCGCTACTGGGAGCAGGAATTTACCCAGCTGAAACCGGTCAAGCGGCGCGGCAACCGTCGCTACTACCAGCATCACGAAGTCCTGCTGGTGCGCCGCATCCGGGAATTGCTCTACCGCGAGGGGTTCACCATCAGCGGCGCCCGCAACCGACTCGAGGAGGGGCCGGTTCGGGAAGAGCACGCTCCGGCCCAGGCCATCGCCGAATATGTGCCGAGCGGCACGCTGCGCGGCGAGATCGCCGGCATCATTGCGTTGCTGCGCGCCTGACGCGCGCGACCGCCGCAACGCTTCCCGTCGACTCTGTTATAATCCGGCTCCAGTCGGGGCGTAGCGCAGCCTGGTAGCGCACTTGCATGGGGTGCAAGGGGTCGCGAGTTCAAATCCCGCCGCCCCGACCATTCTTTCCCAGAGGCAGCCATCGCCGCGCGGCATACCATGCGCATCCTGCTTTCCAACGACGACGGCTATTTCGCGCCCGGCATCGAGTTACTTGCCCA
>JADLGU010000183.1 GCA_020849155.1 Rhodocyclaceae bacterium
GAATCAAAATCCGGTGCCTTAACCAGCTTGGCGACTCCCCAAGAGTTTCAGTCAGCGAGTGCCCGCAGGGGGTGTTCGTCCAAGCCTTGCGCAACCCAGCCGGTCATGCCCTCCGGCATCCGCGCCAGCACGGCGCGCGCGTCCTGCTCGGCGGCAAAGGGAGCGAATACACAGGCCCCGGAGCCGGTCATGCGCGCTTCGGCGTGCTGCCTCAACCAGGCCAGCGCCCGCGCCACCGCCGGGTAGCGTTCGCACACGACGGCTTCGAGATCGTTCCGGCCGAACAGGCCGCCCGCGCCCCAACCCGCTGAAAAGTCCGCCATTTTGATGGCTTTCGTATCCCGTGTCAAATTCGGCGCAGCGAAGATTTCGGCCGTCGGCACGCTGGCGGGCGGCGCGACGACGAGGTACCAGGCCGGCGGCAGATCCAGCGCCTGCAGGCGCTCGCCGACGCCCTCGACGAAGGCATTGCGGCCGTGGATGAAGAAGGGAACATCGGCCCCCAGCTCGAGGCCCAGCGCCTGCAGGCGCTCGCGCGGCCAGTCGAGGCTCCAGAGGCGATTGAGCGCCAGCAGCACGGTGGCCGCGTCGGAACTGCCGCCGCCAAGTCCGCCGCCCATCGGCAGGCGCTTCTCGATCGCGATCTCGACGCCAAGGCTGGCGCCGGAGGCTTCCTGCAGCATTCGGGCGGCACGCAGGCACAGGTCGCGCTCCTCGGGCACGCCGGCGAGCGGCGCCGCGCGCGCAATGCGGCCATCGGTGAGGGGGGCAAAGCGCAGGGCGTCGCCCAGGTCGATCAGGCGGAAGACGGATTGCAGCAGGTGGTAGCCGTCCGAGCGGCGGCCGACGACATGCAGGAACAGATTGAGCTTGGCCGGCGCCGGATAGCGGCGTTCCCAGCCAATCATCTCGACACCGCCCAGCGGTCGATGACCAGGCGCACTTCGACCTGTTCGCGGCGCGCCTGCAGCAGCTCGGGCAGGGCCTCGGGCGCCTCGCTCTCGTAGCGCAGGTACTCGATGCTCCATCCCTGCTCGGAGAGGCCGGCCAGCCGGCCGCCGGCATCGAGCCGCGCCGCGCCGCCCGAGGCGCTGCGCCCGAGCACCCAGCGGCCCAGGCCGGCCACCGGCAGGCGCGTCCCGAACACCTGTTCGGACAAGCCTTCGAGGTCCGCCGCCATGTAGCGCTTCTGGTCGGCCGTCTCCAGCAGTGCTGCGCCGCCGCCGGAAGTGAGGCGGGCCAGCCCCTGGCCGAGGGGCCCGCTGAGGATCATCTCGTCTGAGGCAGCGTCATGGCGCCAGTCGATGCTGGCGGAAAAGCGCTCGTCGCCGCTGCGCACGGCGATCCGTCCCTCGATACGGAAGGCGGCGATGGCCTCGCGCGCGGGGCGGGGCGGCGGCGCCTCGAAGCCCAGCGTGGCGCAGCCGGCCGAGAGGACGAGCAGCGTCGCGGCCAGAAGTCGCTGCATCAGGGCGCGTATCGCTTGATGACCTCGGCCAGCACCTCGTTGCCGGGATTGGCCTTGGCGGCTTCCTGCCAGGTCCGGCGCGCCTCGTCCTGCCGGCCGAGCAGCCACAGCACCTCGCCCAGATGGGCGGCGATTTCCGGATCGGGCCGGATCGAATAGGCGCGCTGCAGGTGCAGCACCGCGCCGGCGCTGTCGCCCTTGCGGAACAGCACCCAGCCCATGCTGTCGATGATGAAGGGATCGTCGGGCGAGAGCTGCAGGGCCTTGGTTATCAGTTGCTCGGCCTCGGCCAGGCGCTGGTTGCGCTCGGCGAAGGAATAGCCGAGGGCGTTGTAGGCATGGGCATGGTCGGGCTTGAGCGCGATCAGCTTGCGCAGATTGGCCTCCAGCACGTCGTGCTGGCCGATCTTCTCGGCGAGCAGCGCCGCCTCGTAGAGCAGCTCGGGCTGCTCCGGCTGGGCGGCCAGGCTTTCCGTCAGCAGCGCATAGGCTTTGCGGGTCTGGCCGGCATCGCGCAGCAGCTGGCTTTCCGCCAGCAGCAGCTGGATGCGGTCGGCCTGGCCGGCGGCGCGCAGCGCCTGCAGATGGCGGCGGCCGGCGTCCAGCTGGCCCTGCCTGGCCAGCAGCTGGGCGATGCGCAACTGCGCGGCCAGGTACTGCTCCCCCGGCGCCACCTCGGCGTAGCGGCGCAGCGCGACGTCGAACTGCTTGCGCTCCTCGGCGATCTGGCCCAGATAGAGGCGCACCGTGTCCGCCTCGGTGAAGTCGCGGCCGAGCAGCTTGCTGAAGTTCGCCTCGGCGGTATCCCAGTCGGAGAGTTGCATCGACAGCACCGCCACGGCATAGATGACGTCGGGATTGTCCGGATAGTCGCCGAGCAGGCGCTGGAATTCGGCGCGGGCCTGCGGAAACTTGCGCGCCCCGACCAGGCCGCGCGCATATTGCAGGCGCACTTCGCGCGCCTGCGGATGGGCGGCCAGATGGCGGCGCAGGGTCTCCAGCGAGGCCTCGGGCGCCTCGGCGCGCTGCAGCTGCGCCTTGAGCATCGCCGCGGTGTCCCAATCGGGGCGCAAACCGAGGGCCTTGTCGGCTTCCACCACGCCGCGCTGCCAGGCCCCGGCATGCAGCGCCGCCTGGGCGCGGGCGTAGTGCGCCTCGGCCAGCCCGACGTAGGGCACGGTCAGCTGCTCGATGATGGCCAGCACCGCCTGCTTGTCGGGATAGCGGGCGAACAGGCGGTTCAGCCGCATCAGGCCGTCGCCGAGATTGTCGCCCTCCTGGGCCAGCAGCTTGGCGACATGCTGCGGCAGTTCGTCGAGGCGGTTGGCGCTCACCAGCAGCCCCGCCAGCATCTGGCGCGCCAGCGCGGATTCCGGATCGATCTCGGCCCACAGGCGCGCCGCCTGCAGCGCCGTCTGCACGTCGCGCCCATGCAAGGCCATCTCGGCGGCGCGCCGGGCGTAGCGCGGATCGCGGGTGCTGCGGGCGAGATCGAGATAGGCCGAGACCGACAGGCCGAGGTTGCCGCGCTGGCCGGCGATCTCGGCCAGCAGCGACTGGTAGAGGATCTGCCCAGTCAGCTCCTGCTTGGGCAGCGGCTCCGCGCGCGCCGCTGGCTTCGCCGTCGGGGCAGGCGCGGGGTCGGCGTCACGCTGAGCCGGCGCCTGGGCGCAGGCCGACAGCAGCAGGGTTGCCGCCAGCGCGGCAAAGGGGGTCTGGAAACGGGAGCGGGCAATCATGTCGGGGATGTCGGGGTCGGGGCGGTGGGGTGGAGCGTAGAATCGCTGTTTGCGGAGCATGTTAGGGGGTTTTGACCCCCCCCGCAAGCGAGCGTTTCCCGTACAGCAAACGTTTTTCCATGCCCGAATTGCCCGAAGTCGAAACCACCCGCCGCGGCCTGCTGCCCGACCTGGCCGGCCGGCGGATCGACGGCCTGGTGGTGCGCCAGCGCAGGCTACGCTACCCCGTGCCGCGCAATCTCTCCGGCTTGATCGCCGGGCAGACCCTGCAGGACATCGACCGGCGCGGCAAGTATCTGCTGTTCCGCTTTGCCCGCGGCACCTTGATCGTGCACCTGGGCATGTCCGGCAGCCTGCGGCTGGTCGGCGCCGCCGAGTCGGCCGGCCGCCACGACCACCTCGACATCGTCTTCGGCCCCAGCGCCCTGCGCCTGCGCGACCCGCGCCGTTTCGGCGCCGTGCTGTGGACCGCCGGCGACGCCGCCGCCCACCCGCTGATCGCCCCGCTCGGCATCGAACCGCTGACGGAGGCCTTCGACGGGGCCTGGCTGCACGCCGCGACGCGCGGCCGCGGCACGCCCATCAAGCTGTTCCTGATGGACAGCCACCGCATCGTCGGGGTCGGCAACATCTACGCCTCGGAAAGCCTGTTCCGCGCCGGCATCGACCCGCGCACCCCGGCCGGCCGGCTGTCGCGGGCACGCTGCGCCCGCCTGGCAGAGGCCGTCAAGGCCACCCTGGCGGCGGCCATCGCCGCCGGCGGCAGCAGCCTGCGCGACTTCATCCACAGCGACGGCAGCAGCGGCTGGTTCCAGCAGCAGCACCTGGTCTACGACCGTGCCGGCCAGCCCTGCCGCCGCTGCGGGTCGCCCATCCGCGCCCTGCGCATGGGCCAGCGCGCCACCTTCCGCTGTCCGCGTTGCCAGCGCTGACGAACGGGGGCTGACAGCCTCCGTATTGCATTGATTTCGCGGATTTGTGTGCTAAATTGGCGTTTTTGAAGCACTTTCTGGAGTTGCCATGGGTCTGGTCCAGCATTTTTCCGCCTACAGCAGCTGGCGCGAGGCCGTCGCCAGGCATCTGGTCGACCTGCAGGAATGGCTGGCCGAGAACGAGCTGGGCGACGCCCAGAGCGAGTTGCGCATCCAACAGCTGCTCGAGCGCCTGCGCGAGGACAAGCTGATCATCGCCTTCGTGGCGGAGTTCTCGCGCGGCAAGTCGGAGCTGATCAACGCCATCTTCTTCGGCGACTACGGCAACCGCATCCTGCCGTCGACCGCAGGGCGCACCACCATGTGCCCCACCGAGCTGCTCTACGAGGCCGGCAAGCCGCCGGCCATCGAGCTGCTGCCCATCGAGACCCGGGCCTCCAACGCCAGCGTGGCGGAATACAAGCGCTTCCCGGAGGAATGGCGGGTGGTCGAGCTGGACACCGCCTCGGCCGAGGCCATGCATGCCGCCCTCTCCCGGGTCGGCGAGCAGAAGCGGGTGTCGCCGGAGCTGGCCGAGGACCTCGGCTTCAGCCTCGATGCGCAGGGCAAGGAGGGTCTCAAGCCGGATGCCGAAGGCCTGGTCGAGATCCCCTGCTGGCGCCACGCGGTGATCAACTTCCCCCACCCGCTGCTTGAGCAGGGCCTGGTGATCCTCGACACCCCGGGTCTCAACGCCATCGGCGCCGAGCCGGAGCTGACGCTCTCTCAGCTGCCCAACGCCCACGCCGTGCTGTTCATCC
>JADLGU010000184.1 GCA_020849155.1 Rhodocyclaceae bacterium
CCTCGGTGTCGGCGATGTCGCGGTAGGCCAGCACGCCGGGCAGGTCGTGGCCGGGGATGGGCAGCATCACCGGCGTCGAGCCGGTGGCGAGCAGCAGGCGGTCGTAGCGCTCCTCGCTGCCGTCGTCGGCCACCACCGTGCGCCGCGGGCGGTCGATGCGCACGATCTTCTTGCCGGTGTGCAGCGCGATGCCGTTCTGCTGGTACCAGTCGACATCGTTGAGCATGATCTCCGGCAGTTTCATCTCGCCGGCCAGCACCGGCGAGAGCAGGATGCGGTTGTAGTTGCCGTGCGGCTCGGCGCCGTAGACCGTGATGTCGTAGAGGTCGGGGGCGAGCTTGAGCAGCTCCTCCAGCGTGCGCACGCCGGCCATGCCGTTGCCGACGAGGATGAGTTTGGTTCTTTTCATGGTGGCTCCCTGGCGATTCCTGCAGGACTAATTGCAATCCCCATGCCAGAATCCGGCAATCGGCCGGAAAGCCAATACCGGCGCGCTTTTCCGCGATATGGCCAGGATTCCGGCAGTGCGTCCGGATGGTGCGGCGCGGCATTCCGCGTGCGCCAATCTGGTGCGCGGCTGTGCGAAACTAGACGGCGAGTCGGCAACAACCAATGGAGAGAAAAATGGATATCGGATTCATCGGCCTCGGCCTCATGGGCCGCCCCATGGCGATCAACGTTGCCCGCGGCGGCCACACCCTGCACATCTGGGCGCGGCGCACCGCCTCGCTGGAACCCTTCGCCCAGTTCGGCGCCCATGCCCACGTCAGCCCGGCCGAGGTGGCCAGGCACGCCGACATCGTGTTCACCATGGTGGCGGACGCGCCCGACGTCGAGCAGGTCTGCCTCGGCGAGGGCGGCATTGTCGAATCGGGCAAGCGCGGCCTGGTGGTGTCGGATTCCAGCACCATCGCGCCGGCCGCGGCGCGCGGCATCGCGGCGCGGCTGGCCGAGCACGGCATGCACTTCCTCGACGCGCCGGTGTCGGGCGGCGAGGTGGGCGCCATCAACGCCGCGCTGTCCTTCATGGTCGGCGGCGAGGAGGCGGCGTTCGCGAAGGCGAAGCCCTTCTACGAACTGATGGGCAAGAGCGTGACGCTGGTCGGCGCCGCCGGCGCCGGCCCGGTGACCAAGGCCTGCAACCAGACCGTGGTGGCGATGACCATGCTCGCCGTGGCGGAGGCGCTGACGTTCGCGAAGAAGTCGGGCGTGGACGGCGCCAAGGTGCGCGAGGCGCTGCTCGGCGGCTTCGCCGCCAGCCGCATCCTCGAGCACCACGGCAAGAAGATGCTGGAGCGCAACTGGAAGCCGGGCTTCAAGGCCTGGATGCAGCAGAAGGACCTGCGCATCGTCCTGCAGAGCGCCCACGACCTCGGCCTGGCCCTGCCCGGCGCCGCCGTCGCCTCGCAGCTGTTCAACGCCATGGTCGGCAGCGGCCTGGGCGAGGAAGACAACATGGCGGTGATCAAGCTGATCGAGCGGCTCGCCGGCCTGGAAGAGTGAAACTCGGCTTCATCGGCCTCGGCGCCATGGGGCGCCCGATGGCCCTGCATCTCCTCGCGGCCGGCCACGAACTGAGCGTCTACGCCCGCCGCGCCGAGGCGGCGCAGCCGCTCATCGACGCCGGCGCGCATCGCTGCGCCACCCCGGCGGCGGTGGCGGCGGCGAGCGAGGTGGTGTTCACCATGGTCACCACCGGCGCCGACGTCGAGGAAGTGGCGCTGGGCGAGCAGGGCATCCTCCACGGCGCGCGGCCCGGCACGGTGCTGGTCGACATGGGCACCATCCCGCCCGGCACGGCGCGGCGCATCGCCGCGAAGCTGGCCGAGCGCGGCATCGAGGCCATCGACGCGCCGGTCTCCGGCGGCGAAGTCGGCGCGCGCAACGCCACCCTGGCCATCATGGCCGGCGGCAAGGCCGAGGTGCTGGCGCGCGTGCGGCCGCTGCTGGAGACGCTCGGCAGGACCCTCGTGCCCATCGGCCCGGCCGGCGCCGGCCAGGTGGCCAAGGCCTGCAACCAGATGATCATGGTGTCCTGCATCGAGGCGCTGGCGGAGGCCATGCTGCTGGCGCAGCGATCCGGCGTCGACCCGGCCAGGGTGAAGCAGGCGCTCTCCGGCGGCTCGGCCGCCAGCCGCGTGCTGGACGTCTTCGGCGCGAAAATGGCGGCGCGCGACTTCCAGGCCGGCGTCGAAGCGCGCCTGCACCACAAGGACTTCGCCATCCTGATGAACGAGGCGCATGCCCTCGGGGCCGCGCTGCCCGTCGCGGCGCAGGTGTGGCAGCAACTGAATGCCCTGATGGCGCACGGCTGGGGGCGGGAGGATACGTCGGGGTTGCTGCGGGTGCTGGAGGGTGCCTCGATTGGCTTCTCTTCTGCCCGGCAACCCTCCGGTTCTCCGCAGGAGCGAGCTTGATCGAGATAACAACGGCCGGCAAACTTCAGCGAGTTGCCCCCGCAAGGCAAAGTGAAGACTAGAATATCCGTCGTCGCAGGAGATCTGCATGAAAATGAAACCGTCGGAAGCCTTGAGAACGCATCGGGACGCCATACGCCATGTGGTGGAATCGCATGGCGCCGCGAATCCGCGCGTCTTCGGCTCGGCATTGCGTGGCGACGATACGGCCGAGAGCGACCTGGATCTGCTGGTCGATCCCATCGCCGGTAAAACCACGCTTGTCAGTCTGGTCAGAATCAAGCGAGACATCGAGTCCTTGACGGGCGTGACTACCGACGTGCTGACGCCGATGGCGCTGCATGAACGCTTTCGCAGTGCCGTGCTCGCCGAAGCCGTTGCGTTATGAGAGGCAAGGCCGGCCGAGTTCCCGAGCGCCTGCAGGATATCCGTGAGGCCATCGCCAATGCCCGCACGGACATCGGCACCTTGTCTCGCGATGAGTTCCTCGCCGACGGCAAGACGCAGCGTGCGGTCATCGAAAGCCTGATCGTCATCGGCGAGGCCGCGAACAACCTGATGAAGCTGGCACCGGCCCTGGACCAGGCACTCAATCGGATTCCTTGACCTGCCGCCGTATCGGGCGGACTGACTTTTCCCCCGAACGATTGGATTGCAATGAAGAATCGCCGATTCGAGCAGCGCCGCCGTCTCGCGCGGCAGTATCACCGCAATGCGCGCGGAGACAGTTTCGAGCAGGGCATCCTGGCCCGCCACGATTACGGCGAAATCGACCCCCATGGCCTGTCCTGGTGGGACGACGTGATGTTCGTCCGCGGCAAGGTGCGCATCAACGTCGCCTGGCGCCATCCGCGGCAGGCCTATCAGGACATGATCGTGGATGCCGCCATGGAGGCGACGGCGCAATTGCAGGAGAAGATCGAGGGCGACCTGTTCGACGGCGCCGAGAAGTCGTACAGGAAACTCGGTCGCAGCCGGAAGAAGGTGCTGAGCTACACCACGGTAGACCGCCCAGGCGAGGATGAGTGGTTCGCGGCGCTTCGCGCGGAAGAAGCACGGCTCGGCGCCGAGGCCGAATTTTCCGTGATGCCGAGTTTCAAGGTCGAGACGCTGGAGTGGTGCCGGTTCGTCGAGATCGTGGCGCCGGTGGAAGTTCGCCATGCCGGGGAACTGCGCGCGCTGGCCGATCTTGCGCGCCGCATCCTCAAAGGCGAGACGACGCTGGCGCATGAGTTTCCAGGATACGTCTACGGCAAAGCCCAATGGATCGCCGATGGGCTGGCGGGCTCACCGCTACGTCTGGTTTCACATCGAGTTGCAGGGACATGATTGCCGGACACAACACACTCCGCATTTCCGCTCGGGCGCTTGGTTGACGCCGTCCTGCGCAGACCGACTTTTCTGCGCCCGCTCCACGAAAATGGTAGAGTCCGGCCGCAATCGGATTTTCGGGAACGCCCATGCAAAACCACTGGAACGAAGGAGACGCTTCGCGCTGCGCCGGCGATCTGGCGCTGCGCGTCCATAGTTCGCGCCTGATCGGCCGCGACAAGTCGTTGGTGCTGCACGGCGGCGGCAACACCTCGGTGAAGACCGAGGAGCCGGACCGCTTCGGCGATCCGCGCCGGGTGCTGTACGTGAAAGGCAGCGGCTGGGACCTGGAGACCATCGAGGAGGCCGGCTTCTGCCCGCTGCTGCTCGACCATCTGCTCAGGCTGGCGCAGCTGCCGGCGCTGTCCGACCCGGCCATGGTCGAGGAACTGGCCACCCACCAGACGCGGGCCGCCGCGCCGGCCGCCTCGGTCGAGGCCATCCTGCACGCCCTCCTGCCCTTCAAGTTCGTCGATCACACCCACGCCGACGCGGTGGTGTCGGTCACCAACACCGCCGACGGCGAGGCGCGCATCCGCGAGATCTACGGCGAGGACGTGGTGGTGATCCCCTACGTCATGCCCGGCTTCGACCTGGCGCGCGCGGTGGCGCAGCGCTTCCCGCTCGAGGCCACGCCGCGCACCCAGGGCATGGTGCTGATGAACCACGGCATCTTCAGCTTCGGCGCCACGGCGCGCGAGTCCTACGAGCGGATGGTCAGCCTGGTGGGGCGTGCCGAGCGCTACCTGGCGCATCACGGCGTCAAGCCGCCGGCGCTGGCGTCGGCGGAAGGTGCGCCGCCGCGCCAGGCGCTGGCCGAACTGCGCCGCGACCTCGCGCGCGAGGCGGGCTTCCCCATGCTGCTGGCGAGCCGGCGCACGGAGAAGACGCTGGCCTTCGCCCGCCATCCCGACCTCTCGCGCATCGCCCGCTACGGCCCGGCCACGCCCGACCACGTGCTGCGCACCAAGCGCCTGCCGCTGATCGGCCGCGACGTCGCCGCCTATGCCGAGGCCTACCGCCACTACTTCGGCGAGATGTCGCAGCGGGCGCGCGAGCCGAAGACCATGCTCGATCCGGCGCCGCGCGTGGTGCTCGATGCGGAGCTGGGCCTGTGCTGCGCCGGCCGCACGGCGCGCGACGCCGCCATCGTCGGCGACATCTACGATCGCACCATCGACATCATCCTCGCCGGCGAGGCGCTCGGCGGCTACCGCGCGCTGCCGGCGCAGGACATCTTCGACGTCGAGTACTGGGACCTGGAGCAGGCCAAGCTGAGGAAGTCCGGCAAGCCGGCGCCCTTCGCCGGCGAGGTGGCGCTGGTCACCGGCGCCGCCTCGGGCATCGGCAAGGCTTGCGTCGAGGCGCTGCTGGCGCGCGGCGCGGCGGTGGTCGGCCTGGATATCGACGCGGCCATCGAAGCGCTGCACGCCCGCCCGGACTTCCTCAGCTTGGCCTGCTCCAGGTCCCAGTACTCGACGTCGAAGATGTCCTGCGCCGGCAGCGCGCGGTAGCCGCCGAGC
>JADLGU010000185.1 GCA_020849155.1 Rhodocyclaceae bacterium
AACAGGCTGACGACGATGACGAAGAAGAACAGCGTCGTCAGCACGTCCGACTTGCGCCGCAGGGCGAGCAGCAGGTCGCGGCGAATGACCGCGCCGAGCGCCGACAGAAGTCCCGGTTCGTTCATCAATCCAGCCGCAGTTGCTCGATGCGGCCCGCCGCCAGCGGCAGTTCCTGGTGGCTGGTCAGCACCGCCATGCCGCCGGCGGCCAGGTGCGCGTCGATGACGCCGGACAGTTTCGCCACCGCCGCCTTGTCGAGCGCCGTGAGCGGTTCGTCGAGCACCCACAGCTTGCGCTTCTCCAGCAGCAGTCGGGTCAGTGCCACCCGCCGCTTCTGGCCGGCGGAGAGCACCCGCGCCGGCAGGTCCTCGCGCCCCTTCAGCCCCAGCTGCCGCAACGCGGCCCGCGCCGCTTCTTCATCCACCGGCGCGCCGGCCAGCGTGGCGCCGATGCGCGCGTTCTCCAGCGCCGTCAAGTCGTCCTTTACCGCGCCGGCATGGCCGCAATACAGCAGTTCGCCGCGGTAATCCTCGGCCAGCTTGCGGATCGGCGCGCCGTTCCAGCGGATTTCGCCGTGGGCCGGCTGCGACAGGCCGCAGAGCATGCGCAGCAGGCTCGTCTTGCCGCTGCCGTTGGCGCCCTGCACCATCAGGCAGGCGCCCGGCTCGAGGCGGAACGATACGTCGCGAAACAGGCGCTTTTCTCCGCGCACGCACTCCAGGTTGCTGGCTTCGAGCATGGTGAATTCTGCAGGACTCCGCCGGAGGGGAGCTTGTCCAAAATCAAAACGGGCCGTAACAGCCCGAAAACACAAGATTTTACCCGTTAGGGCGGGGCGGCGGTGATTTGCGCGGTCTATCTGTGGATCAGCTCGGGGCGGGTTCTCTGGGTCGCCGGCAACGGGTTGCTCAGGTTCGCTGCGGCACCTGCAGGGTGGCGTGCCGCATCGACCGCCGCGGCGATGCGCTCGACGCCGCTGCGGATCTGCCGCTCGTTGAGCGAGGAGAAGCCGAGCATGATGGCCCGCTCGGAATAAGCGCAGCCGCCGAAATCGCAGGCGGCGCCCGACTGCAGGGTGTAGATGCCGACGCCGTGCTCGGCCGCCAGGGCCTGCAGCTCGGCAGCACGCGGCAGGTCCTCGGCCAGGTGCCAGGCGATGTGCATGCCGCACTCGGTGCCGGAAACCGTCACCTCGCCGAAATGCCGCTCCAGGTTGTCGACCAGGCAGTCGCGGCGCTCGGCATAGCTCTGGCGGATGCGGCGCAGGTGGTTGTCGTAGCCGCCGCCGGCGAGGAACTCCGCCATCACCGCCTGCTCCAGCCAGGGGTGGCCGTTGTCGAGCAGGGCCTTGGCCGTGCGCGCCGCTCCGGCGAGGTGTTTCGGCACGACCAGATAGCCCAGGCGCAGCCCGGCACCGATGGACTTCGAGAAGGTGCCCATGTAGATCACGCAGCCGTGGCTGTCGAGGCCCATCAGCGCGGCAATCGGTGAGCCGCGGTAGCGGAAATCGCTGTCGTAGTCGTCCTCGACGATGTAGGTACCCGTATGCCAGGCCCAGTCGAGCAGGCGCAGGCGGCGCTCCAGCGAGAGCGTGAAGCCCATCGGGTACTGATGCGACGGCGTCACGTAGAGCAGCGCCGCGCCCTCCGCCGGCAGCTCGTCCACGCACAGTCCGCTGTCGTCCACGCAGACCGGCGCCAGCCGCGCGCGGTAGCTTTCGTAGAGAAAAGCCGCGCCCTGGTAGGCGGGGTTCTCGATCGCCACGCTCATGCCTTCGCGCAGCAGCAGGCGCGCCGTCAGGTTGAGGCCTTCCTGACAGCCGGCGACGATGACGATCTGGTCGGGGCCGACATTGATGCCGCGTGCTGGGCCGAGATGGTCGGCGATGGCCTGGCGCAGGTCGATGAGCCCCGCCGGGTCGCGGTATTCGGTGAGGCGCGTGCCGGCGGTGACCAGGGTGCGGTTGATGAGGCGGCGCCAGGCCTTGATCGGGAAGGACTGCGGATCGGGCCGGCCGAGCCAGAAGTCGTAGGCCAGGCGCCGGTCGTTTACCACCGCCTGGGCGCGGCCATCGAAGGCGATCGGGCGGCGCGCGGAACAATCCTGCCCGTGGCTCTCGGCAGCCGAGGCCAGCCGCTTGGCCGTGAGGCAGTCCTCGGGAAGCTCGAAGCTGACGTAGGTGCCGATGGCCTCGCGCATCTGCAGATAGCCCTCTGCCGCCAGGCGGTCGTAGGCCAGCATGACCGTGTTGCGCGAGACGCCTAGCTGGCCGGCCAACGCCCGGCTTGCGGGCAGGGGCGTGCCGGGCTTCAGGCGCCCGCCGAGGATCAGCTTGCGGATCTGCTCATAGATCTGCGCCTGCAGGGACTGGCGGCTTTTCGGGTCGAGCAAGACCGGGATTTCCATGGCACCTTCCTCCCCCTCCGGCTCGGTGACCGGATGGTTTCTAATGGTTTCATGGTAGACCCAAAAAACGCAAAGTCCATAGGGCCACGACGGGATTGGCTGCTGGTGCCACTCAGTCCTGCTTTACGACACGCCGCCCCTGTGCCAGGCTGGCGTCGAGATCGGTCTCGGCCACCTCCTTGTGTACGAGGTTCTGGTGGCAGTCGATGCAGGTGGCCCGCTGCGTGCGCATCTTTTCGTGCGCCGCCCGGGCGTCGGCGCCGGGCGGCTGCGGGTCCTTGTGGCAGGCGCGGCAGGTGACGCTGTCCCAGCGCTTCAGGTTCATGCGCGCGTCGTGCGCCATCTCGGGCCGCCGCGTGTCGAATTTCTTGATGTCCGAGTAGTCGTTGCTGAATTCGAGGAACAGTTCGCGGGCGCCGTCGACGACATGCGTGGCCACAGCCAGGTGGAAGTTCGCCAGCCCCTGCGGAATATGGCAATCCTTGCAGCCGGGATTGGCGCCAAGCGCGCCGTAATGGGACGATTTCTTCAGCTCCTCGGCCGGGTAGCTCATCGAATGGCAGCTGAGGCAGAACTCAGTCGTGGACAGCGCGGCCTCGCCGCCGAACACGGCGGCAAGCAAGACAACCGCTGCCGCTGCGCCGAGCAGCAGCGCGCTACCGTGCCTTCTGAGGTGCTGGCGCAGCCCGCCGGACATCACTCCTCCTTGCCCTTCACGGCCGGCTTGGCCTTCGACTGGAATTCCTCGCGGAAGGGCGGCACGGGCGGCCCGGTGAACACGTTCTCGAGCTTGAAATGCTCGTGCATGGCCTTGTCGTTGCGCACTGCCTTGGCGTAGTCGAAGCCGTATTTTTTGTCGAGCTTCGGCGTGAACGGCGTGTAGGGCTTCTTCGCTCCCTTCCAGGGCGAGCCTTCGTAGTTCAGATGGCAGGCGGCGCAGCGTTCCTCGAACTGGAACTCCTGCCCGGCCTCGGCGAGCTGTTGTCGCGGTGCGGTCTGCTGCTTTTTCTCGAAGGCCTGACCCGCCTTGCGGTGGCTCAGGCGGTATTCCGAGCCGGGGCCGGGGCAATTCTCGCAGCCGACGCCGGTCAGGTACTTGCTCGGCGCCGTGGGATCGAAGCCGCCTTCGTGGCGGAAGCCGGTCGAGTGGCAACCGACGCAGTCGGCGTCCTGCCGATAGTCCTTGTTCGGATCGAGCTTGGCCTTCCTCTTGGCCTCGGCCTTGGCCTTCGGCGCCAGCGAATCCATCGCCTTGGCATGGGCGGTCCTTTCCCAGGACTCGAGCTGGCTGCGATGGCAGGAGCCGCACTTCTTGCGCCCCTCGAAGTTGGGCGCCGCCGCGACGGTGGCGGCGGCGAGCAGCAGGGCGACGGCCAGCAGCACAGGTAATTTCATGACGCACTCCTTGAACGGTGTGGTCGTAATCTATGGACGAAACGGCCCCGGGGGTAGAACCACCGCGGGGCCGAATGCTGGTGCCAGGAGGCGCTATCAGCTGCCCGGGGATTGCGCGGGAATCTTGTACACCCAGTAGCCGCCGTGCTGGTAGACCAGCTGCAGGGCCTGCAGCTCGGCCGGGCGGGAGGTGGTGAGCGGCAGCATCTGCGCGAGCAAGGTGGCGCCACCCTGGGCGTTGGCGAGGAAATAGACGCGCGCCTGCTGCTCCGATAGCTCGTGCAGGGTGTAGGCGGCGTAATTGTTGTCGAGCATCCAGCGCTTGACGAAGGAAATCGGCCCGTGCAGGTCGCCCTTGACCGGAAAGTCCTTGTAGGCGACACCGAGC
>JADLGU010000186.1 GCA_020849155.1 Rhodocyclaceae bacterium
CCACCACCTGCACCTGCTGCGTGACGCGCTCCGAACCGGCGCTGCGCGAATCGTAGACCTGGCCGCGCACCACGTCGTCGCCGCGGCGCACCTCGACCCCCGCGCCGCCGATGACGGTGCGGCGGCTCTCGATGCGGACCCGGTCGGAGCCGACGCTGCCCGACACCTCGCCGCCGCGCGCCATGGCGCTGCTGTCGGCGTCCTGCCGCACCGAGATCAGCAGCCGGCGCGGCGGCCGGTCGATGGCGGCAAGCAGCTCCATGATCTGGCGCCGGTTGGCGTCGGAGGCGCGGATGAAGATCTGGTTGTTCATGCCCGAGAGCGTGCCGCCGGGCTCGATGAAGGGCCGCAACTGCGGCAAGACCTGGTCGGCGGTGCGGCTTTGCAGCTTGATGATCTCCAGCTGCTGCTGGGCCTGGGCCGCGCCCGCCAGCAGCGCCAGCCAGAGCATCAGGGCCAATTTACTCATGATCGTCTCCTCAGGGCGGGTCGCCCGCGTTGAATAACGCTCGGACCGCTCGGCCAGCATACCCCGACACCGGCCTCAAAGCAGGTCTTCCACCCCCGGCAGGATGGAGTAGAACAGCACGCCGAGGTGGCGCAGCAGGCCGGCGTCGGGCTCCTGCGCCAGGTTGACGATCCTGCCGTCGCGCTCGCCGTTCCAGGTCAGGCGCCGGCTGCCGCCCTGCGGATCCTTTTCCAGGCCGAGCTGCCAGCTGTGGCGCGGCGAGAAATCCCACTCGATGCTGGAAAGCAGGCGCTCGGCCAACTCCTCGCTCTCGATCAGCAGGCCGGCCTCGGTGTTGAGGCGGCGCGAACGCGGATCGAAGTTGGCGCTGCCGACCCACACCAGTTTGCGGTCGTGCACCACCACCTTGGCGTGCAGCGCCGAGCCGGAGCTGCCCAGGCGCAGGCGGTGGCCGCCCGGCTCGGGCCGCCGGGCGTCGCTGCGGTATTCGTAGAGCTCGACCCCGCCGGCGAGCAGTCCTTCGCGGTATTTCGCGTAGCCGGCATGGACGGCCACGACATCGGTGGCGGCCAGCGAGTTGGTGAGCACCCGGACCCGCACCCCGCGCCCGGCCAGCTCGGACAGCAACTGCACGCCGCGCTCGCCCGGCACGAAGTAGGCGACCGCGTAGGTCACTTCCTTGCGGGCGTTCTGCCGGGCGATGGCCAGGGCGCGGGCGATCTCCGCCGAGGCCTTGGCCTCGCCCTCGCGCTGGCGCACCGGCGGCTCGGCGATGGCGCGTCCCCTGGCCCAGATCATGCTTTCGCCCGCCAGCAGGCGGCGCACGAAGTCGGGCTTGCGCTGGCCGTACTCCGCATAGGGCCCGCGCCCTGCGGCGGCCTCGGCGCGCAGCCTGTCGAAATGCAGGGCGTCGTCGTTGTCGGCGGGGCGCGCCTCGAAGGCGGCCACCGGCACCACGATCTCGCTGTTCCAGAAGGCATCGAAGCTCCGCAGGGCCTCGCCCACCACCGGCCCCGAGGCGAGCAGGTCCACGTCGCGGAAGTTCGCCTCGGCCTCGCCCTCCATGTAGTGGTTGCTGATGTTGCGGCCGCCGAGGATGCCGATCTGGCCGTCGGCGACGAAGACCTTGTTGTGCATGCGCCGGCCGAGACGGTCGAGGTTGAACAGCATCTGCAGCGGCCGCGACCAGCGCATGCGGTCGCGGTAGGGGTTGAAGATGCGCACCTCGACGTTGGGGTGGGCGTCGATGCGCGCCAGGCTGGCGTCGTCGAGGCCGAGCAGGTAGTCGTCGAGGATGATCCGCACCCGCACGCCGCGCTCGGCGGCGGCCTGGATGCGCTCGAGCAGGAAGGCGCCGGTCTCGTCCGGATCGTAGATGTAGTACTGGATGTCGAGGCTGCGCTCGGCCAGGTCGGCCAGCGCGGCACGCGTCAATAGGGCACTGACACCGTTGTTGATGAGGCGGAAGGCGGACAGCCCCGGGCGCTCGGCCTGGCCGGCGGCGTAGGCGCGGCCGAGGGCGGTCTCCTGCGGCCGGTCGAAGGCCTGCGAGGGCTGGGCGACGTAGTCGCCGCGGATGGTGGCACAGCCGGCGAGGGACGCAAGCAGCAGGAGAAAAGTCGGTCTCCCGAATACGGCAACCAGCCGCCAACCCCACCTTCCTGCCACTTCGCCCCCCTGGTCCGATGGCGCCCGAAGGCGCAACGGTCCGATTATGCCGAGACTGCCGCCCGCCGCACAAGACGCCGCGCCGTCTCAGCCATGCAGGTTGAGCAGCCCGGTCTTGATCTCGAGGACGTCCATGGTTTTCAGCGCGGCGTAGTCGCCGTCCTTGTAGAGCTGCCGCAGCCGGATCACGCAGGCCTCCGGCGCAGAGCGGAACACCCCGCCGCGCAGGCGATAGCCGCTGGCGGCATCGCCGAGGTCCAGCACCACGGTCACCTTGTCGTTGGGCTTGAGCGCCGGCAGAGCCTGGCCGGGTGCCGGCACCAGCCGCAGCGAGAGGTCGGAGAAATCGCCCAGCAGGCAGGCCACGGCCGGAGCGTCCTCCTTCAGATAGAGCCGGGCCGGGATGCGCCCTTGCACGCGGGCCTTCTTGCGCTGGTCGGCGATGGCCAGGGTGTCGAAGTCCGGGCTCAGCAGGACCATCTGGTTGTCGGCGAACGGCCCGCTCTTCATCAGGATCCGGCTGTCGACCTGGGTGTCCACGCTGGGAATGCCCTGGCGGCAGACGGCGGCGATCAGGGTGATGGCGTTGCCGCGCACGAACTGGCCGTTGCGGCCCAGGCTGGCGCGGCGGATGTAATCGAGCGAGCGCTCCATGTCGGTGGTATCGGGCACCATCAGCTGCAGCCGCTTGACCCTGTCGAGCGGCAGGCGGGCCTTCTTCTCGCCGACCAGGAAGGCCTGCGGCGCGCCCTCGGCGTCGCGCAGGATCGCCTCGCGGGCATAGATGTCCTGGTCGTTGACCCGCCAGGCGATGACGATGGTGTGGAAGACGATGTCGCGCTGGTACTCGGGGAAATAGCGCACCTTGCGGCCGATCGGAAAA
>JADLGU010000187.1 GCA_020849155.1 Rhodocyclaceae bacterium
AGGAGACTGCATGCGACATTACGAAATCGTTTTCATCGTCCATCCGGACCAGAGCGAGCAGGTGCCCGCGATGATCGAGCGCTACAAGGGGCTCGTCACCGGCCGCGCCGGCCAGATCCACCGCCTTGAGGACTGGGGCCGCCGCCAGCTGGCCTACCCGATCGAGAAGGTGCACAAGGCCCACTACGTGCTCATGAACATCGAGTGCGATGGCGAGACCCTGGCCGAGCTGGAGCACGCTTTCAAATTCAACGACGCCGTGCTGCGCCACCTGGCCATCAAGATGCGCCGTGCCGTGACGACCCCTTCGCCGATGATGAAGGAGGAGAAGGCCAAGTCGCTGACGCCGGGCGCCGAGGCGGCCAAGCCGGCCGAGCAGCCCGCGGCCTGATGTGTCGGCGCCGCAGAACCGGCTGACGATCACGGGGAGCATCATCGAACTGGCGCAGTTGCGCCACACCCCGGCCGGCTTGCCCGTGCTGCAGTTCAGGGTGGCCCATGCCTCGGAACAGATCGAAGCCGGACTGCCACGTCAGGTCGAATGCGAATTGCAGGCAGTGGCCCTCGGACCGAACGCCCATCTGATGCAGGGCGCCCGGCCGGGCGATCAGGTCGAACTGACAGGCTTTCTCGCCGCCAGGAGCGCCAGGTCGAAGCAACCGGTGCTGCATGTTGAACGAATCGAATTTATGGAAGGAATGTAACCATGGCTTTTAAACCGAAGAATGGCAAGGACGCCAAGAAGCGCAAGGACGACAAGGGCTCGCGCGGCATGTTCAAGCGGCGCAAGTTCTGCCGCGTCACCGCCGAGAAGATCGAGGAGATCGATTACAAGGACATCGAGATCCTCAAGGACTTCATCACCGAGAACGGCAAGATCATGCCGGCGCGCATCACCGGCACCCGCACCGGCTACCAGCGCCAGCTGTCCACCGCCATCAAGCGCGCGCGCTACCTGGCGCTGATGCCCTACACCGACCTGCACTGAGAGAGGATGCGACCATGCAAGTGATTCTGATGGAAAAGGTGGTCAACCTCGGCAACCTGGGCGATGTCGTCAAGGTGCGCGACGGATTCGCGCGCAACTTCCTCATTCCCCAGGGCAAGGCCAAGCGGGTCACCCCGGAAAATATGGCCGAGTTCGAGAAGCGCCGCGCGGAACTGGAACGTCAGCAGGCCGAGAAACTGGCCGGGGCGCAGGAAAAGGCAGCCAAGCTGGAAGGCCTGATGGTGCAAATCACCCGCAAGGCCGGGGTGGATGGACGCCTCTTCGGCTCCGTCACCAACTTCGACATTGCCGAGGCGCTGAAGACCCAGGGCTTCGACGTGGAGAAGGCCGACATCCGCATGCCGCAGGGCCCGCTCAAGATGATCGGCGACGCCCACTTGCAGATTGCCCTGCACAGCGACGTCGTGACCACCATCACCGTATCGGTGCTGGGCGAACACTGAGCGCCGCCGGGTTTCCGGGAAATCGAAGGGCCGCGCAAGCGGCCCTTTTTACTGGCGGAGAGAGAGGGATTCGAACCCTCGATACGTTTTACCGTATACACACTTTCCAGGCGTGCGCCTTCGACCACTCGGCCATCTCTCCGGAAGGCGCGCATTCTAGCAGAAGCCCGTCTGCCGCGCTCAGCCCTCGCGCAGGCGCCGGTAGAGGGTGCTGCGGCTGATGCCGAGCCGCCGCGCCGCCGCCGAGACATTGCCGCCTTCCTCTGCCAGGGTGCTTTCGATGGCCTGGCGGGTGATGCTGTGAAGATCGCCAGACGTCGGGCCGCATTGGGGGTCGCGTCCGTGCAGTTCGAGCACCCGGGCCGCCAGCCTGTAGTAGAGATCGGCCCGGAAATCGCCCCGGGCGACGTGCTTTTTGAGTTTTCCACGGCTGCTGGCGATCAGCGACAGCGGCAGTTCTCGGCAGGTCGGACGCAGCGACTGTTGCAGCGATGAAACCAGTCTGGCCTGGCGGGCCCGGTCCAACTTGTGGATGTCGCCGAGAAATAGAATTTCGGCCTGGGACCGGCTGCCTTCGGGCCCGCCGCCAGCAAGTCGGCCGAGGACGGCCTCGAATTCCTCCGCCGGCGCCAGGACGCAATCGAAATCGATCCAGGCCGCGTCCTTTCCGACATGCCGGCGCAGACATGCCTGCGCGGCCCGGCCAGATGCCTCGTCGGCATATTCGATGAGCAGGGGTGTGCGGCTGGCAACCGCTTCTTCCGCCAGCGGGAGGAGGGCCCTGACCAGGCTCTCCGTGCGCGGGCCGTCGTCGGCCGGAACCGGGGCGAGGGGGGCCGTTGTCGCCGAGGTTCGGCGTTGCATGGCCTCGATCCTGACGAAAACCCGGATGCCGTTATGCAACAGCAAGGGGCAGGGCGCCGGCGCGGCGCGGGAGGCCAGGTCGAGGGCGGTGGCCAGGCGCATGCCGAACAGCGCCTCGAAGCTTGGTTGCCGAAAGGGCGTTTCCGTCAGCCCGAACTGGAAACTGCCGCTGTGGTTGGACGAAATCAGCAGCCCGTCCTCGCGGAAGGCCGCCAGCCCTTCGCAGAGGGTGCCAAGGAATTCCGGCCGGGCATGCAGCCGGACCACATAGGCGTCCGGGAAGGCATGGCAGAACAGATGGTTCTCGATCATCCGCGCCGACATGTTGGCGAGCGCCAGGGTGTGCGGGCTGAAGCGGCGATGGTCGCCGGTCACGTCGAGCACCCCGACGATCCTGCCGTAAGGGTCGCGAAGCGGGGCGGCCGAGCAGG
>JADLGU010000188.1 GCA_020849155.1 Rhodocyclaceae bacterium
TGGCGGCAGCCTGGGCGCAGCGCTCCTCGCGGAAGCGCTTGACGCAGCGCATCAGGAAATCCGGCAAGGG
This sequence comes from Rhodocyclaceae bacterium, assembly GCA_020849155.1. GTDB lineage: Bacteria > Pseudomonadota > Gammaproteobacteria > Burkholderiales > Rhodocyclaceae > Desulfobacillus. The sequence goes on from JADLGU010000188.1 coordinate 71, forward strand.
GCCGACCAGGCGCATGCGGCAAATCCACTCGGATAGAATGCCGCGATTCTACCGGAAGGCCGCATGTCCCCTCGCCTGAGCAACCGCTGCGCCGTGGCCAGCCTGATCGCGCTGATCTTCCTCGGCCTCGGCTGGGAGTTGTGGTGGGCGCCGCTGCGCCCGGGCGGCTCCTGGCTGGCGCTGAAGGTGCTGCCGCTGCTGGCGCCGCTGTTCGGCGTGCTGCGCGGCCGGCGCTACACGCACCAGTGGGTCACCTTGCTGGCGCTCGCCTACTTCACCGAGGGCGTACTGCGGGCGGCCAGCGACAGCGGGCGGACGGTCTGGCTGGCGGCGGCGGAAATCGCCCTCTCGGCCTCGCTCTTCGTCAGCGCGGTGTGCTACGTGCGCGCCAGCGGAAAAGTCGGTCTGCCCGACACGGCGATCGGGCGCTAGACCCGAAAGCGGCCGACCGCGCCGCGCACGCCGAGCGCCAGCGTTTCGAGCTTGCGTGCGGTCTGCGCCGCCTCGCGGGTGGCGGCGTGGTTTTCCTCGGCCATCTGGGCGATCCTCTCGACGCTGGAGGCGATCTCGTTGCTGGCCACGCTCTGTTCCTTGAGGGCGCCAGAGATCTCGTTCACCGCCGTGACGGCGCGGCGGGTGCCGTCGCCGATGCCGGTCATGGCCTCGCCGGCCCGCTCGGCCAGGCCAAGGCCCTCGACCACCCGCGCGACCACGCCCTCCTGGATGGTGGCGATGGCGGCGCGGCTGCTTTCCTGCATCAGGCCGATCATCTCGCCGATCTCCACCGTCGCCTGGGAGGTGCGCTCGGCCAGCTTCCTCACCTCGTCGGCCACGACGGCGAAGCCGCGGCCCTGCTCGCCGGCGCGCGCCGCCTCGATGGCGGCGTTGAGCGCCAACAGATTGGTCTGGTCGGCCACCTCCTTGATCACCTGCACCACCGAGGAGATGCGCTCGACATGGCCACCCATGGTCTGCATGTTCTGCGAGGACTCGCTCACCACCTCGGCGATCTTTTCCATCTCCTGCTGGGTTTCCTGGATGACCTGGGCGCCCTGCCGGGACAGCTCGCCGGCGCGCGCCGTGACCGCGCGCGCCTCGCTGGCGCTGTCGGAGACGTGGTTGATCGAAACCGTCATCTGCTCCACTGCGGCGGCCATGCTGGCGGCGGCCTCGCTCTGCTGCGAGGTGCTGGCGGCCAACTGGCCGGAGGTTGTCGACAAGAGCTGGGCGGCGCCCGCCACGCCGTCGGCATGGGCCTTCAACTCGCCGACCATGCACTTGATGGCCCCCTGCATGTCCTTCATCGCCGCCAGCAGGCTGTTCGCGTCGCCGGCCTTGACGGGTATCTCGCGCGTCAGGTCGCCCTGGGCGATGCAGACGAGCGCGGCCTTGGCCTCATCCGGCTCGCCGCCCAGCGGCCGCGTCACGGCGCGAATGATCCAGGAGGCCAGCAGCACCGCCGCAACCGCCATGAACGCCAGGAACAGGATCAGCCCGTTGCGGGCGCTGCCATAGGCCTCATGGGAGGCCTTGCCGGTCTCTTCGAGAATCTGCCCTTGAACCTTGATCAGCCTGTCCACCGCCTCCAGCAGCCGATTCAGGACCGGGACGGTCTCGCCGCTCATGCGCCGCGAGGCCTCGGCGTCCTTTCCGTCGTCGAGCAGCCGTGCCACCTCGCCGAAGGAGGCGACATAGGCCTTGCGCCGCTCCCGCACCTCGGCCAGCAGGGCCTTGCCTTCCGGCTTGTAGAGCAGCGCCTCGATGGCGTCGAGCTTGGCGCTGATGGCCTGGACGTTGGCGGCGATGCGCTGCTTGCCCGCCGCCCGGTCCTGAACCAGGAACAGCAGGAATGTCTCGCGCGCATTGGCATTCATCAGGTCGATGGCGTCGTTGGCAAGGACGGTTTTCTGCCAATCCTTGGCCACGATGCGGTCGACGACATCATCGGACGCGGCCAGCCTGTCGAGGCCGATCAGCACCGATGCCATAAGCATGATGAAAAACAGGCCGAACCCCAGCGCCAGACGCTGCGCCACTGTTAATTTTTCGAACATGACTCTTACCCCCGGGAGATGACGAAAAGGCAGGGGTTCAACGCGGCCCGGGAAGGGCGACCCGGGCTTGAAAACCCGTATTTGCGTGAAGTGAGGGCGAGGGCGGGGCCCGCGGCCCTTATCCGCTCGTCGGGCCGCATCGCTTCTGCGCGACCCGGATTGCGGGCAGCCGTTGAAGCCTAGCTAGGACTGATTACGGCCCTGCGCGGGAATTCTTTATGAGGAATTAGACGTGCAATTACAGACCCTTGCTTACTGGGATCGGTCGGCGTTGAGCAACTCGGCGGCAGCCAGGAGCTCCTCGGCGATCTCACCGATCCTGCGACGCTGGGCGCGGGCCGAGTTGCGCAAAACCTCGAAGGCCTGCTGGCGGCTGAGACGGCGTCTTTCCATGATCAGCCCGACCGCCATGCTGACTTCGCGGCTCTCGTTGAGCGCCGTCTGCAGCTGCTGGCCGGTATTGCGCAGGGCGCCGATCTCGATTGAGCGGGCCAGGGCAGCCTCGATGGCCGGGATCAGCTGAGCCAGGTCAACCGGCTTGACTAGATATCCCAGCGCGCCCTGCTCCACCGCCTGCCTGACCACTTCCTCCTCGCTGTAGGCCGTGAGGAACAGGAAGGGCACGCTGGGGTGCTCGATCAGTTGCCTGGCCAGGTCGAGCCCCGACTCGCCGGGCATGCGCAGATCCAGCACGGCGATGTCGGGGCGCTCGATGGCGAGGATGCGCCTGGCCTCCTCGGCACTGGCGCAGCCCTGCACGGCATAGCCGGCCTGCTCCAGGCCCTTGCACAACGTCGCCAGCACCAGCCGGTCGTCATCGACCAGCAGTATCTTGCGAGGCATTCTCGGCGCGGTTTCCTTCATCTCCGGCTCCTTGGCATCCCGATCTGTAACGGCCGCTATTTCCAAAACTTGAGACCATTGATGATTGTCAATGTTCAACCCGGCGGCGATGCGGCTGCCGCGGAATTTCAGAAACCAGCGGGTGGGGTAAACGAAAGAGGCAGCCTGGGCTGGGCTGGCGGGCGGAAACCGGCTGGAGCGGGGCACGGCTTCCGTGCGCGGATTCTACAACATCAGACCTGCGGATTGACCTTCTCCGGCTTGGAAACCAGCTTGTTGAGGGCGTTGATGTAGGCCTTCACCGAGGCAACAATGATGTCGGTGTCGGCGCCCTGGCCATTCACCACCCGGCCGTCCTTGGCCAGCCGCACCGTCACCTCGCCTTGCGCGTCGGTGCCGCCGGTGATGCTGTTCACCGAGAACAGCAGCAGCTCCGCCTGGCTGGCGGCGATGCGCTCGACGGCGCCGAAGGAGGCGTCCACCGGCCCGTCGCCATCCGCCTCGGACCGATTTTCCGCGCCTCCCACCGAGAGCGTCAGGCGCGCATGGGGCGTCTCGCCGGTCTCCGAGGTCACGCGCAGGCTGACCAGCTTGTAATGCTCCTGCTCCGGGGTGATCGCCTCGTCCGACATCAGCGCCTGCAGGTCCTCGTCGAAGATCTCGTGCTTCTTGTCGGCCAGTTCCTTGAAGCGGCTGAAGGCGAGGTTGAGCTGCTCCTCGCTGTCCACCACAATGCCCAGATCCGCCAGCCGGGTCTTGAAGGCGTTGCGGCCGGAATGCTTGCCCAGCACCAGCTTGTTCTGCGTCCAGCCGACGTCCTGGGCGCGCATGATCTCGTAGGTCTCGCGGTGCTTGATCACCCCGTCCTGGTGGATGCCCGACTCGTGGGCGAAGGCATTCGCCCCAACGATGGCCTTGTTCGGCTGCACCGGGAAGCCGGTGATGCCGGAGACCAGCTTGGAGGCCGGCACGATCTGCGTCGTATCGATGCGCGTCTCGCAGCCGAAGACGTCCTGGCGGGTGCGCACCGCCATGACGATTTCCTCCAGCGCGGCGTTGCCGGCGCGCTCGCCCAGGCCGTTGATGGTGCACTCGACCTGGCGTGCGCCCTCCATCACGGCGGCCAGCGAGTTGGCAACGGCCAGTCCGAGGTCATTGTGGCAATGCACCGACCAGACCACCTTGTCGGCATTCGGCACGCGGGCGAGCAACTGCTTGATCGTCTCGGCAAATTGACCCGGCAGGTTGTAGCCAA
>JADLGU010000189.1 GCA_020849155.1 Rhodocyclaceae bacterium
GGGAAGCGCTCGCTGCCGTCGAAGTAGTCCTTCAGCTCGCGGCCCTCGACGAACTCCATGGCGATGAAGGCGGTGCCGCCGTCTTCGCCGTATTCGTAGATCTGCACGACGTTCGGGTGGTTGAGCCGGCCGGCGGCCTGCGCCTCGCGCTTGAAGCGGGCCAGGATCTCCTCGGCCTCGGCGCGCTCGAGCTGGTCGCGGCGCCCGGTCTTCAGCGCCACCCGGCGGCCGATCATCGGATCGAAGCCGTCGTAGACGATGCCCATGGCGCCCTGTCCGAGCTCTCCCCGGATCTCGTACTTGCCGAGCTTCTTCAAATCAGTCATGACGGCTGCTCCCTCAACTTGCGTCGGTCGGAGTGCGGGCCCCGCCGCCGGGCCGCCCCAAGGCGGGGCATTCACCCCATGGAGCGGGCCACGGCCCGCGACCAACCGTCACCCCCTTCCCCGGGGCGAAGCCGGGGTTTCGCAGAGCACAGCTCTGCGCCGGCTGAGCCGGCTGGCTGTGCAAAGCCAGCCGTGGGGCAGGGGCGGGGGGAAGAAACTCATTTGTGCTTGGAGTCGATTTCCCAGACGTTCTTCTGCACCAGGCGCTGCACCATGCCGTCGAGCGTCAGTCCGCCCGCTTCGCCGCTGGAGAAACCCATCACCGAGGTGGACTTCGCCCCCAGTTCCATCTTCTCTTCCGTATAGCCCTGCGCCACCTGCTCCGTGGTGTTGGCGTCGATGATCTTCCAGCGCATGCCGATGATCCACACGCCGGTGGATTCGCCGGTCTGCACCGAGCTGACCACCACGTCGCCGGCGGCGCCGCCGCGACCGCCGCCGAAAATGCCGATCAGCGCGCCGATCGGCCGGCCGCTGAAGCCCTCCTGGGCCTGCGCCACTTGCTCGGCCTTGAGGATGTCGAACTTCACCACCCATTTGGTGGTTTTCATCTTGCCCTTCTGCAGGAACTTGCGCGCCGCCTGCGGGTCGCCCAGGTTGTAGGCGAGCTGGAACTCCTGCAGCAGCGGGCCGAGGCTTTCCCGCTCCAGCACCTTGAAGTTGGCCTTGGACAGCTCCAGCTCGGCGAAGTCGGCGATGTTGTTGGGGCCGAACTTCTGGGCGAAGTTGGCGTTGTTGCTCTTCACCTGACCCGGGATGACGATCAGGTGCGGTCCCGGTTTGGCGGCGTTGACGTATTCGACCGGCTTGTACATGCCCTTGTCGGCCATCTCGTTGGCCTTCTTCGAGGTGTCGCTGCCCTGGGTCGGCGAGGGGCTCTCGAAAGTCGGCTGGGCGGCGGCGGCTCCGGCCAGCAGGCAGAAGGCGAGGGGCAGCAGGCGTTGCGGTGTGGTCATGTGAGATCCCGTCATTTGGCGCCGGCAGTGCGGCAGTAGTCGTTGTAGAGCCTGGCCACGACCTCGTCGGCCTGCTCGTTCACCAGGGTGAGCGCCATGCCGAGGGTGTCGGTGCCGGAATACGATTCGTCGCGGGCGGCGACATTGGAGATCGTCCGGCCGCCGGCCGAGACCAGGGTGAAGCCCATGTGCACGGCGACCTCGTTGATCTTCAGCACCGGGTTGATGCCGGTCTGGGTGCTGATCAGGCCGCGCAGGATGAAGTTGGCGCCGAGCTTCTTGGAAGCGTTGATGGCGGCGTCGGGGTCGTTGCGGAAGTGGGCTTCGATCTCGGCCTGGGCGATCTGGGCGCGGATCTCCTCCTGGGTGTAGGTCTTCAGGCCGAGCGCGCGCAGGCGGTGGTTGATGGCCTGGAAGTGCGGGCCGTAGCGGCTTTGCGTGGTGTTGAAGCCGTTCGAGGTGCGCTCGGCGATGACCACCATGATCTTCTGGTTCTTGAGCTGCTTCTTGCAGGGCGCCGAGACGAGTTGGCCGATGCGCTGCGCGCGCGCCTGGTCTTCGCCCTTGGCCTTTTCCTCTTCTTCGGAGAACTTGAAGGCCTGGGCGCCGCCGGCGATCAGGGACAGGGACAGGGACAGCGCAGCCAACCGCAGTCGGGAATGGGGCATGGAGATGCCTCGAAATGCAAGGGGAATGATTGTGGCAAAAAACAGCCTCCCCCACAACCGCGGCGAGCGGCGGTGGGGGAGCGGAGGAAGGCGGGCTTACTTCTTTTCGGCGGGCTTGGCCGGCGCGGCGGCCGGCTTGGCGGCTTCGGCGGGCTTGGCCTCGGCCGGCTTGTCGGCCTTGAGGCAGCCGCTCATGAACTGCTTGCGCTCCTCGCCCTTCAGCTTCTTGTCGCCGGCATCCTTGTTGCAGGCTTTCATCCTGTCCTGCTGGGCGGACTGCTTGTCCTTCAGACAGTCGCTCATGAAGGCCTTGCGCTGGTCGCCCTTCTTGTCGGCGGCCTGTTCGTTGCAGGCTTTCATGCGCTCCTGCTGCTTGAGCTGCTTCTCGCTGGGGGCCTTCTTTTCCGCCGCCGGCGCGGCGGTCTGTGCCAGGGCCAGATTGGCCGCCAGCAGGGAGGCCGCGGCGGCCAGAATCAGTTTATGCATTGCGTGTTCTCCTCGGTCGTTGCGCGGCGGGCTGCCGCAAGGAAAACAACGCGGGCAGGGGGGCTTAGTTGACCGCGTCGTCGCCGAGGGCCTGCTTGTGGCGCTCGACGAACTCCTGGGTGCTGTCGATGCCGCGCAGCAGCAGGATGGTCGAGCGCACCGCCGCTTCCAGCAGGACCGCCAGGTTGCGGCCGGCGGCCACCGGGATGTTCACCCGGCGCACCGGCACGCCGAGGATCTTCTGGGTCTCGGCGCCGAGCGGCAGCCGGTCGATTTCGGCCATCCCCTTCTGCGGGCGGACCAGGTTTACCACCAGCTTGAGGGCCATCTTGCGCCGGCAGGCGGTCTCGCCGAAGACCGTGCGGATGTTCAGCACCCCCAGGCCGCGCACTTCCAGGAAATCCCGCAGCATGGCCGGGCAGCGCGCCTCCAGGGCGTTGGGGGCGACGCGGGCGATCTCCACCAGGTCGTCGGCCACCAGGCCGTGGCCGCGCGAGATCAGTTCGAGGGCCAATTCGCTTTTTCCCACGCCGGAATCCCCGGTGATCAGCACCCCCATGCCGAGCACGTCCATCATCACCGCGTGCAGCTCGACGGTCTCGGCCAGCTGGCGCGACAGCCAGATGCGCAGCAGGTCGATCACCACCGCGGCCGACTGCGGCGTCGAGAACAGCGCGGTATCGGCCTTCTCGCAGGCCTCCCGCACCGAGGCCGGAATGGCGCAGGCGTCGGCGATGATCAGCGCCGGCGGGCGGGCGGCGAGGATCTCCTCGATGTGGCGCGAGACCCGGACGGAGTGCTGCTGGGTGGCCCAGCCGATCTCCGGGGCGCCTATGACCTGGATGCGGTCGGGGTGGATCAGGTTGAGATGGCCGACCAGGTCGGCCGGCGAGGTGTGCAGCTGGTTGACGGCGATCTGCGCGTCCAGCGTGCCGCCGACATGCAGCAGCTGCAGGCGCTCGCGGTGGTAATCAAACAGCTGCGCGACGTTCGCCTGGCGCATGGGCCTGCCAGTCGGAGAACAGGGCGTGGATGGCGGCCGCGTCGGAGGCCGCCGTCAGCTGCTCGCGGAAGGTCCGGTCGGAGAACATCTGCGCCAGTTCGGAGAGGATCTGCAGGTGCTGCTCGGTGGCCTGTTCGGGCACCAGCAGCACGAACAGCAGCTGGACGGGCTTGCCGTCGGGGGCGTCGAACTGCACCGGGGCGGCCAGACGCAGGAAGGCGCCCACCGCCTCCTTGAGCCCCTTGATGCGGCCGTGGGGGATCGCCACGCCCTGGCCGAGCCCGGTCGAACCGAGCTTCTCGCGGGCAAACAGGCTGTCGAACACCGTGCTGCGGCCGATGCCCTGGTTGTTCTCGAACAACAGGCCGGCCTGCTCGAAGACGCGCTTCTTGCTGCTGGCTTCGAGGCCGGCCTGGATGTTGCTGGGGGGGAGCAGCTTGGCGATCAGGTTCATGATGGTGCGGCCGCGTGAGGGTTGGTGCTGGGCAGGCTGTGCGGCGGGCTAGGGCCGAAATTGGGGCGACAGGGGACTTTCGGTGAACAGGCGCGGATTATACCGGGAAAGCCCCCTGGGGAGGAATCACTCGACGGCCTGGCGCTTGAGCGCCTCGTGGGCGTGCTCGGTCTTTTTCTCCTTGTGCTTGAGCACCTGGCGGTCGAGCTTGTCGGCCAGGGCGTCGATGCTGGCGTAGAGGTTCTCGTCCTGGGCCTCGACGAAGATGTCCTTGCCGCGCACATGCACCGTGACTTCCGCCTTCTGCCGCAGCTTCTCCACCGAGAGGATCACGTGCACCGCGGTGACATGGTCGAAGTGCCGGATCGCGCGTTCCAGCTTGGCATGGACATAGTCGCGGATGGCCGGGGTGACTTCGAGGTGGTGACCGGTGATGTTCAGATTCATGATGGCTCCTTGGCGATTGGGGACCGGGGCGTTGGCCGTCCCGGCCCGTGGTGAAACTGGTTAACGGCCGCTAAATCGATTTCCTCAGATTGACCGGCGGGATGTTGAGCGCCTCGCGGTACTTGGCGACGGTGCGCCGCGCCACCACGATGCCCTGCTGGCCGAGGATTTCGGCGAGCTGGGCGTCGGAGAGAGGCTTCTTGCCGTCCTCGGCGCCGACCAGCTGCTTGATCAGGGCCCGGATGGCGGTCGAGGAGGCCGCCCCGCCGGCCTCGGTGGCGACATGGCTGCCGAAGAAGTACTTCAGCTCGAAGACGCCGCGCGGCGAGGCCATGTACTTCTGGGTGGTCACCCGCGAGATGGTGGACTCGTGCAGGCCGAGCTGGTCGGCGATCTCGCGCAACGTGAGCGGCCGCATCGCCACCTCGCCGTGCTCAAAGAACTGGCGCTGGCGGTCGACGATGGCCTGGGAGACCCGCTGGATGGTCTCGAAGCGCTGCTGCACGTTCTTGATCAGCCACTTGGCTTCCTGCAACTGGCTGGCCAGGCCCGAGCCGCGCTGGCCCTGCAAGATGTCGGCGTAGAGGCGGTTGATGCGCAGCTTCGGCATGGCTTCGGCGTTGAGGGAGGCCAGCCACTGGCCGCGCAGCTTGCGCACGACGACGTCGGGAACCACGTAGCGCGTCTCGGACGGCGAATACTGGGCGCCGGGGCGGGGGTTGAGCGAGCGGATCAGGCTTTGCGCCTCGCGCAGCTCGTCCTCGCTGCAGGCCACCGCCTTGCGCAAGCGCACGTAGTCGCGAGCGGCAAGCTGGTCGAGGTGGTTGCGGACGATGGCCAGCGCCAGGTCGCGGGTCTTCGACTGCGGCAGGTTGGCCAGCTGCAGCGCCAGGCACTCGGAGGCGTTGCGGGCGCCGATGCCGGGCGGGTCGAAGTTCTGCAGGTGCTTCAGCGCGATCTGCAGCTCGTCGAGATCCACCTCCAGCTCCGGCGGCAGCATCTCGGCCAGTTCCTCCAGGCTTTGCGCCAGGTAGCCGTCGTCGTCGAGCGCCTCGATCAGCAGCCGCACCAGGCTGCGATCGCGCTCGGAGAGCGGCATCATCGCCAATTGCGCGCCGAGGTGGTCGCGCAGCGAGGTGGCGGCGGCCTGGATCTCGGCATACGAGGGCTCGTCGTCGTTGCGCTCGTCGCGCGACGACGGGCCGCTCTCGCCGAGCCAGTCGGCCGGGCCGTTGTCGCCGAAATTCGGCTCTGGCAGCGCGCCCTCGGGTTGTTCGCTGGGCGCCTGCAGCGCATCGCCGGAGGCGGCATAGAGCGGGGCTTCCGGCGCCGGCTCGTCCTCGCGTTCGAGCAGCGGGTTGTCCTGCAGGAAGTTGTCGATCTCCTGGTTCAGCTCGAGCGTGGACAGCTGCAGCAGGCGGATCGACTGCTGCAGCTGCGGCGTCAGGGCGAGGTGCTGCGAGAGCTTGAGTTGTAGGGTTTGTTTCATCGACCGACGGAGCGGGTCGGCGGCGGCCTAGAGGCGGAAGTGCTCGCCCAGATAGACCTTGCGCACGCTTTCATTGTAGACGATTTCCTCCGGCTTGCCGGCCGCCAGCACCGCGCCCTCGTTGATGATATAGGCGTGGTCGCAGATGCCCAGCGTCTCGCGCACGTTGTGGTCGGTGATCAGCACGCCGATGCCGCGTTCCTTGAGGAAGCGGATGATCTTCTGGATGTCGAGCACGGCGATCGGATCGACGCCGGCGAAGGGCTCGTCGAGCAGGATGAAGCGCGGGCTGGTGGCCAGCGCCCGGGCGATCTCGACGCGGCGCCGCTCGCCGCCGGAGAGGGAGATGGCGGTGTTGTCGCGCAGATGGGCGATGTGCAGCTCGGCCAGCAGCTCCTCCAGGCGCCGGTCTATCTGCTCCTCGGTGAGGACCTGCAGCTCCAGCACGGCACGGATGTTCTCCGCCACGTTGAGCTTCCTGAACACCGAGATCTCCTGCGGCAGGTAGGACAGGCCGAGCCGCGCCCGGCGGTGGATCGGCATGTGCGTCAGCGTCTCGCCGTCGATGGCGATCTCTCCGCCGTCGGCGCCGACCAGGCCGACGATCATGTAGAAGCAGGTGGTCTTGCCGGCGCCGTTGGGGCCGAGCAGGCCCACCACCTCGCCGCTCTTCACCTCGAAGGAGACCTCCTTGACGACGGTGCGCGACTTGTATTTCTTTCTGAGTCCGGTGACCTTCAATAAGCTCATTCTTGTTGTTCCTTGAGCACCTTGCGAATGATGTCGGTTGCGAAGCCGCGTTGCTGCAGGAAGCGTGCCTGGCGGGCGTAGTCGGCGCGGTCGGCGGGCGCCGCGCCGAACTTGCGCCGCCAGACTTCGCGCGCCCGCGCCGCCTCGTCGGCGGCATCCTGCGGCAGGGCGCCGGCGATGATTTCCTCGGCGACGCCCCTGGCCTTCAGGTCGTGGCGCAGGCGGGCCGTGCCGAAGCGCGCCGCGCGCGAGAAGACCAGCGCTTCGGCGAAGCGCCGGTCGGAGAGCAAGCCGGCCCGTTCGAGCTGCTCGAGCACGCTGTCGACCTCTTCCCGGCTTCCCTCGGGGGCCAGCTTGCGGGCCAGTTCGGCGCGGGAATGCTCGCGCCGGGCCAGCAGCCGCAGCGCCTTGCCTTTCAGCGCGTCGCTCAAGCCTCGGCCGCGACGGCGGCCTGCTGCTCGGCCACCCCGACCGCGGCGCGCACCTTGTTCTCGATCTCGCGCGCCATCTCGGCGTGCTCCTTGAGGTACTCGCGGGCGTTGTCCTTGCCCTGGCCGATGCGCTCGCCGTTGTAGGCGTACCAGGCGCCGGACTTCTCCACCAGCTTGTGCAGCACGCCGAGCTCGATGATCTCGCCCTCGCGCGAGATGCCCTCGCCGTAGAGGATGTCGAACTCGGCCTGGCGGAAGGGCGGCGCCACCTTGTTCTTGACCACCTTGACGCGGGTCTCGGAGCCGACCAC
>JADLGU010000190.1 GCA_020849155.1 Rhodocyclaceae bacterium
CGAGCTGCTGGCCACGCTCAACCAGCTCGGCGGCAGGCACGGCATCGGCCGCCTCGATCTGGTCGAGAATCGCTATGTCGGCATGAAATCGCGCGGCTGCTACGAAACCCCGGGCGGCACCATCCTGCTCAAGGCGCACCGCGCCATCGAGTCGGTGTGCCTCGACCGCGAGGTGGCGCACCTCAAGGACGACCTGATGCCGCGTTACGCCAGCCTGATCTACAACGGCTACTGGTGGAGCCCCGAGCGGCGCGCCCTGCAGGCGCTGATCGACCACACCCAGCAGACCGTGAACGGCTGGGTGCGGCTCAAGCTCTACAAGGGCAACGTCATCCTCGTCGGCCGCGACTCGAAGACCGATTCGCTGTTCGACCCGGCCATCGCCACCTTCGAGGACGATGCCGGCGCCTACGACCAGCGCGACGCCGGCGGCTTCATCAAGCTGAATGCCCTGCGCATGCGCATTGCGGCGAACAGGGCACGCAAGAAGCGCTGAACATGCAAGGAACCTTGTTCGGTTTCACCGAGCAGGAAGTGGCGGATTTCGGCCTGACCTTTCTGCTCGGCGGCTTCATATTGTTCATGCTGTTCATCATCGGCGAACTGGCCTGGAAGTCGAAGGCGGGCAAGGTCGGCACCTTCGTGCTGTTTTTCGTGTTGGCCTTCGGCATGCTCGGCTTCGTCGCCAAGGCCATCATCAAGAACATGTGGGGGATCTGAGATGTCAGTGTTGAAAAATGAGTTCGACAATGTGTCCGTGGTGAAGAAGGCCAACGTCTATTTCGACGGCAAGTGCATCAGCCATACCGTGCTGTTCGCCGACGGCACCAAGAAGACCGTCGGCGTCATTTTCCCCTCGCAACTGGTCTTCAACACCGCCGCGCCGGAGGTGATGGAGCTCAACGCCGGCCGCTGCCGCGTGCGCCTGAAGGCGGAAAGCCAGTGGCGCGAGTACGGCGCCGGCGAGTCGTTCAGCGTGCCGGGCGACAGTAGTTTCGACATCGAGACGCTCGAGCTGCTCGATTACGTTTGCCACTTCAAGTAAGCCCAATCGTCGCGGAGGGAATGCCATGCCTTCATTCGACATCGTTTCCGAAGCCAATCAGGTCGAGTTGCGCAATGCCGTCGAGCAGTCCAACAAGGAGATCGCCAACCGCTTCGACTTCAAGGGCTCGGACGCTCGCGTCGAGCAGGACGAGGAGGCGCTGACCCTCTACGCCGACGACGACTTCAAGCTCGGCCAGGTTTTCGACGTCCTCACCGCCAAGCTGGCCAAGCGCAATGTGGACGTGCGTTTCCTCGATCGCGGCGAAGTCGAGAAGGTGGGCGGCAACAAGGTGAAGCAGGTCGTCGCGGTCAAGGAGGGCGTCGGCGGCGAACTCGGCAAGAAGATCGTCCGCATTCTCAAGGACGGCAAGCTCAAGGTGCAGGCCTCGATCCAGGGCGAGGCGGTGCGCGTCTCCGGCGCCAAGAAGGACGTGCTGCAGGAGGCCATCGCCCTGGTGCGCAAGTCCATCACCGACGTGCCGCTGCAGTTCAACAATTTCCGCGACTGATCAGTCCCGATTCAGGCCCTCGACCCAGCGCGCGTAGATGCGGTCGGCAACGGCGTTGAGCGCTGCCACCTTCGGCGCCATGCCGTCCTGCATGACTTCCGGCGACTGCACCGCAGGGCTGTTGGCCGCTGCGGCGATTTCGGCGGCGCCGTCCCGGCACCACTGGCGGATCATCTCCTCCGTCATCTCGACGTGGCATTGCATGCCGAAGACCCGGCCCAGCGCGTAGGCCTGGTTGGCGCAGTGCGCGCTCTCCAACAGACGGGTGGCGCCGGGCGGAATGCTGAAGGTCTCGCCGTGCCAGTGGAAGGTCACGAAGCCGGTCAGATCGCCGAACCAGAGGCGCGCCTCGGCATTATCCAGCACCTCCGCCGGCCCCCAGCCGATCTCCTTGACCGGATTGCGGGTGATGGTCCCGCCGAGCGCCTTGGCGATGAGCTGGCCGCCCAGGCAGTGGCCCAGCACCGGCATGCTGGCGGCTGCGGCGGCGCGGATCAGTGAGCAGGATTGGCCCACCCAGGGCAGGGGATCGTTCACGCTCATCGGCCCGCCCATGAAGACCAGGCCGGAATACGCTTCGACTGAGGAGGGCACGGCCTCGCCTGCGTCGACGCGGATCAGTGTCCATGGGATCGAGTGGCGGTCGAGGAATGTGGCAAAATAGCCTGGGCCTTCGCTGTAGAAATGACGGAAGATGGCAACCGGTTTCATGATGATTGGCAGGACATGTCGAGCGGCGAATTTTAGCCTGTTCGCGCTGTGTTGCGCATGCGCCGCGCCGGCCTGGGCGGTCGATGTCGGGGTGGTGGGCCTGTTCCCCGGCAAGGCGGTGCTGGTCATCGACGGCGGCGCGCCGCGCACCGTGCCGGTCGGCGCCAACGTCGGCGGCGTCAGGCTGCTGGCCGTGGACCAGGACGGCGCCACCGTCGATATCGGCGGCAAGCGCTCTCGGCTGGCCATCGGCCAGCATGCGCATTCCGGCGGCGGCGATGGAGGCGGCGCCCAATCCACCAGCCTGACGGCCGACGGGCGCGGCCATTTCATCACCACCGGGACGGTCAACGGCGCCACCGTGCGCTTCATGGTGGACACCGGCGCCACTGCCGTGGCGCTGGGCGCCTCGGATGCGCGGCGCGCCAATGTCAGCCTGGCCAATGCCCGACCGGTGATGGTGCAAACGGCCAACGGCGTGACCCAGGCCTGGCTGGTGACCCTTGGCAACGTGCGCGTCGGCGAGCTCAACCTGAGCGAGGTCGACGGCATCGTGCATCAGCACGACATGCCGATGGCGCTGCTCGGCATGAGCTTCCTGAACCGGATGGAGATGAAGCGCGACGGGCAGACCATGACGCTGCGCAAGCGCTACTGAATTTTGAGTCCCAGGCCACCGTC
>JADLGU010000191.1 GCA_020849155.1 Rhodocyclaceae bacterium
ACGAACTGGGTTTCTGCAAGGGCATCGAGAACTACTCGCGCCACCTGTCGGGGCGCCAGCCGGGCGAGCCGCCGCCGACGCTGATCGACTACCTGCCGGCGGACGCCCTCATGTTCATCGACGAGTCTCATGTCACCGTGCCGCAGCTGGGCGGCATGTACAAGGGCGACCGCTCGCGCAAGGAGAACCTGGTGGGCTATGGCTTCCGCCTGCCCTCGGCCCTCGACAACCGGCCGCTCAGGTTCGACGAATTCGAGAAGCTGATGCCGCAGACCGTCTTCGTTTCGGCCACCCCGGCGGAGTACGAGCGGACCCACCAGTCGCAGGTGGTGGAGCAGGTGGTGCGGCCGACCGGCCTGGTCGACCCCCAGGTCATCGTCCGGCCGGCCTCGACCCAGGTCGACGATCTGCTGGGCGAGATCAAGCTGCGCACGGCGCAGAACGAGCGGGTGCTGGTGACGACGCTGACCAAGCGCCTGGCCGAGGACCTGACCGACTACCTCGGCGAGAACGGCATCAAGGTGCGCTACCTGCATTCGGATGTCGAGACCGTCGAGCGGGTCGAAATCATCCGCGACCTGCGCCTGGGCGAGTTCGACGTGCTGGTCGGCATCAACCTGCTGCGCGAGGGCCTCGACATCCCCGAGGTCTCGCTGGTGGCCATCCTCGACGCCGACAAGGAGGGCTTCCTGCGTTCGGAACGCTCCCTGATCCAGACCATGGGCCGGGCGGCGCGTCACTTGAACGGCACGGCCATCCTCTACGCCGACACGATGACCGACTCGATGCGGCGGGCCATCGCCGAGACCGAGCGACGGCGCGCCAAGCAGGTCAGCTTCAACGAGGCCTGGGGCATCACCCCCAAGGGGGTCGTCAAGCGCATCAAGGACATCATCGACGGGGTCTACGACCACGAGATCGCCGCCGAGGCCCTGGAGGTTGCCGAGGAACGGGCCCGCTACGAGGCCATGGACGAGAAGGCCCTGGCGCGGGAGATCCGCAAGCTGGAAAAACGCATGCAGGAGCATGCCCGCAATCTCGAATTCGAGGAAGCCGGCGCCGCCCGCGACGAACTTTTCCGTCTCAGGAAGCTGGCTTTCGGTGCTGGCGAGCATGACGTCCCGAATGACCGGAGCCCAACATGAAGCGCATTCTGTTCGTCTGCATGGGCAACATCTGCCGTTCGCCCACGGCAGAAGGCGTTCTTAATAAAATTATTGTTAACAATAAATTAGAAAGTATTGTTAATGTAGATTCTGCTGCCACACACGGCTATCACATCGGCGAGCCGCCAGACCCCCGCAGCTGTGCGGCCGCCTTGCGGCGGGGCATCGATCTGAGCGTCCAACGCGCCCGCAAGGTGGCCCCCGAGGATTTTGAACGCTTCGACCTGCTGCTGGCCATGGATCGGGACAATCTGGCGCTGCTGAAGCGCGGAGCCCGTCCCGAGCATCACGCCAAACTGGGGCTTTTCATGCGCTATGCCACTCGCTTTCAGGTCGATGAGGTGCCCGACCCCTACTACGGCGGCGAACAGGGCTTCGAGCTGGTTCTCGACATGGCCGAGGACGCCGGCCAGGGGCTGATCCGGAGCTTGCTGGGCAAGCCCTGAAAAACAAAGGGCCGGCGCAATGCCGGCCCTTGCTGCCGCATTGGCCGACCTACTTGCGGGTTTCGACCTGCATCATCGGCTCGTCGCTGACCATTACCGCAGCCTTGGGCTTGCGGCCCAGGGGTGTTGGCGATTCCGGCTCGGCCACATGCGTGGCGCCCGGCCGGGTTTCGACCAACATCAGGCCGCTGTCCTGCAACGCCACCGAGATGTCCACCTGGGGCTTGGGCGGGGCCGGCGTGACAGGGGTACTTTGAACAGGGGTCGGCGGCGCCATTGCTTCGGCAACGACCGGCGGTTCGGCGGCAACGACGCTGTCCTGGACCGGCGGCGCCACTTCGACCACCGGCACAGGGGGCGGAGCCGGCTCGGCAGCCCTGCTGGCGACGAGTGGTTCTTCGACCCCGCTGCCAAGGGGCAGGGGGAGGGGTGCCGGCGGGATCGCTTCGGCAACGGCTTGCGGGACAAAGACGGTTGGCTCGACGGCCGCCACGACCGTCTCCTGCAGCGCCGTCTCGACGACGCTGCCGGTCGACTCGGCTGTTGTCTCTGGGCGGCGCTCGCCGCGCTCGCGTCCGCGTCCGCGCCGGCCGCGGCGCCCACGACGTTCTTCCTGGGTCTCGGCGGCTGCGCCCGGCGTCGGCGACTCCAGCGCGCCGGCGGGCGGGAGCTGCGCCTCCGTGGCTTGGCTGGGGCGCGGTTCCTGCTGGCGGCCCTGCCGCGGCGGGCGCGGTTCCTGGCCCTGGCGTTCCTGGCCCTGGCGTTCCTGGCCCTGGCGTTCCTGGCCCTGGCGTTCCTGGCGCTCGCCGCGCTCCGGGCGCGGGCGGCGTTCGCCCTTGGCTTCCTGATCGGGGCGGCCAGGCTGCGCAGAGCGCTGGCGGGGCTGCTGCTCCTGGCGCTCGCGCGGCTCGTGCCGGCCGCGCTCGCCACGGCTGCGACCGCGTTCGCCGCGGCCTTCGCGCGACGGCTCACGCTCTCGCCGTGTTGGGGAGACCGACTTTTCCGCCGCGGCCGGCTCGGCCTTGCGATTGCCGCGGAACCAGCCAAAGATCTTGCCGATGATGCCCGGCTGCTCCGGCGCCGGTTGGACGCTGGGCCGGGGCGCCGGCTTGGGCTCCACCACGGGCGCCGGCTGGGAGGGGGTGATGCCCTTGACGGCGGCCTCGGGACGGCTGGGCCGCGCTTCGGTTTGCGCCGAGGGCGGCTGGTAGGCCTC
>JADLGU010000192.1 GCA_020849155.1 Rhodocyclaceae bacterium
GGAACATGGCCAGTCATATCGGGACGTCGCCGCCTGGAACAACATAGACAACCCGAGCATGATCCGTGTCGGCCAGCAGTTGCGAGTGGTGCCGCCCGAGGGGGTGGCGGTGGCCAGGCCCATAGACGCGCCACCCGCAGTGGAAGTACGGCCGCTCGCCACCTCGCGCCCGCAGGCCAATACCGAGGCGCTGAAGCGCGAGCCGAAGGGCGGCAAGCAGCCTTTCACGGAGCAGGCGCTGGCGGCGGTGCAGAAGGACAATGCGGCCCGCAGCGAACCGCAGCCGGCGGCGGCTATCAAACCCGAGCCCAAGCCGACGGAGGCACCGGCCGGTACGGGCGAGTTGACCTGGGCCTGGCCGGCGGTGGGGAAGGTGATCGGGGCTTTTGTCGAGGGCGGCAGCAAGGGTATCGACATCGGGGGCCGGATCGGCGACCCCGTGCATGCGGCCGAAGCGGGCAAGGTGACCTATGTTGGCAGCAGCATCCGCGGCTATGGCAACCTGGTCATCGTGCAGCACGCCAACAGTCTGATCAGCGTGTATGCCCACAACAGCAAGCTGCTGGTCAAGGAAAATCAGCAGGTCACGAAAGGCCAGAAGCTTGCCGAACTGGGCGACAGCGACGCCGACCAGCCCAAGCTGCATTTCGAAATCCGCCGCCAGGGCAAGCCCATCGATCCGCTCAAGGCGCTGCCGCCGAGGTAGGCCATGCAGGACGAGCCTCAGTCCGATGAAGGCGAACTCGCGGAACCGGCCGCGCCTGAGCCGGCGCAGGTTGCCGAGCCGGACTTCTTCAACGATGTCACCCAGCTCTATCTGAACGAGATCGGCGTCAATCCGCTGCTGACGGCGGAACAGGAGCTGAAGCTGTCCCGACTTGTCCGGACGGGCGACGAGCCGGCGCGACGGAAGATGATCGAGCACAACCTGCGGCTGGTGGTGAACATCGCCAAGCACTACCTGAACCGCGGCATGCCCCTGCTCGACCTGGTCGAGGAGGGCAACCTCGGCTTGATCCACGCCCTGGACAAGTTCGACCCGGAACGCGGTTTCCGCTTTTCCACCTATGCCACCTGGTGGATTCGCCAGAACATCGAGCGGGCCATCATGAACCAATCGCGCACCATCCGCCTGCCTGTGCATGTGGTGAAGGAATTGAATGCCGTGCTGCGGGCGATGCGCCATCTCGAAGCGGCCAGCGCCCGCGAGACCGGACTGGAGGAAATCGCTCAGTTGCTCGACAAGCCGGTGGAGGAGGTGCGCCAGGTGCTGGCCCTCAACGAGCACGTGGCTTCGCTCGATGCGCCGCTGGACATCGACCCGAGCCTGTCGATCGGCGAGTCACTGGCCGACCAGTCCGCGCTGACGCCCGAATTGCAGATTCACACCGCCGAGGTGGAGCATCTGATCGGCGAGTGGATCGGCATGCTCGGCGACAAGCAGCGTCAGGTCATCGAGTCGCGCTACGGCCTGAATGGCGGCGAGGTAGCGACCCTGGAGGAGCTGGCAGAGCGCCTGAGCCTGACCCGGGAACGGGTGCGGCAGATCCAGATCGAGGCGCTGGCCCAGCTGCGCCGCATCCTCAAGCGGCAGGGCGTCTCGAAGGACGTGCTGCTCTAGCGCGATGCTGCCCGCCGCGTTTCCCGTTCGTTCCGCAGTTCCTGCGCCAGGGCGTAGACCGCCATGGCGTAGAAGCTTGATCGATTGTAGCGGGTGATGACGTAGAAGTTGCGATAGCCAAGCCAGAATTCAGTGGCCTCGTCCGGGGTCGCCAGATCGATCAGGGCGCAAGGCTGTGGCGAGGCATCCGCCGCGCTGACGCCGAAGGCGGCCATTTCCGTGGGCAGCAGACGCGGCAGGATGCCGGCATCGATGAGCGCCAGATGACCTTCGCCGACCACCTTGGCCGGCACGGCGATCGGCCCGCCTGCTTCCCAGCCGTGGCTGGCAAGGAAGTGGGCGACGCTGCCGATCGCGTCGGCGCTGCTCGCCGCCAGGTCCACCTGCCCGTCGCCGTCGAAGTCCACGCCCCAGCTGCGGATGCTGCTGGGCAGGAATTGCGGCATCCCGAGAGCGCCGGCATAGGAACCCGTATAGCTCAGCGGGCTGCGTCGCGATTCGCGCGCCAGCAGCAGCAGCGATTCCAGCTCGCGACGGAACAATTCGGCCCGCGGCGGATAGTCGAAGGCCAGGGTGGCCAGGGTGGCCAGGGTCGGGAACTTGCCAAGGTTGCGGCCGTAGATGGTCTCGATGCCGATGATGGCGACGATGATTTCCTCTGGCATGCCATAGGCGTCGCGGGCGGCTTCGAGGACGGGCCGATGGGCTTCCCAGAAGCGTAGCCCGCCCTCGATGCGCGTCGGATCGAGGAAGCGTGCGCGGTAGGCATGCCAGGAGCGGGCGGCCGGATCCTTCGGCGGGAGAATGGCCTTGAGCGCCCTCGGCTGCGATTGGAGCCGGTCGAACAGGCCCAGGAGCCGGGCCCGGTCGAAGCCGTGCCTGTCGTGCATCTCGTCGATGAACGTCCGCACTTCCTCGCGCTGTGCGAAACCGCCGCTCCAGCCGGTGCTGGGCAGAGCGAACGCGAGGGCGAGGGCGAAGGTCAGGCTTCGGATCATTTCGAGACGGCGATGTCGAGTCCGGATACCAGTCCCCGCAGGCGTTGGCTGGGCCCATCGCCGTTCAGTTTGCCATAGCGCAGATCGACGTAGAGTCCGGCGATGGTCTGGATCGACTGCGCCAGTTCGGGGCGGGCCTGCGCCACCCGCTGGGCGTAGTCGGCCGGACCTTCCCAAGGATGGCGCGCCAGGCCGATTCGTCCAAGCTTGCGGCTGAGACGGTTCCAGGCGCGCTGGGTCGGGTCGAGCCGGATGCGCTTGTGCAGTGTCCAGGCGGTGAGTGCCAGCAGCAATAGTCCGCACAGGGTGGCCATTGCCGCGGTCATGGCCTGCCAGTCGGGTTCGCGCATGCCGAGTCGTGACAGCACCTCGCGCTGGCGCTGCGGGTCATAGCCCAGCACCCATTGGTTCCAGGCGTTGCCGATGGCCTCCCAGCGGAAGCGCAGCTGCCGCAGCCAGGAGAAGTCGGCACGCACCATGAACGGCAGCGCTTCGCTGGCCGACACGGCGGAAGCCAGGCCGGCTTCGATCCGGCTCGGAGCGATGGCGGCGGTCGGATCGACCCGAACCCAGCCTCGCCCTTCCAGCCAGGCTTCCGCCCAGGCATGGGCATCCGATTGGCGGACAATGAGATAGCCGTCCACCGGATTGCGCTGGCCGCCCTGGTAGCCGGTGACCACCCGGGCCGGGATGCCGGCCGCGCGCATGGCGAAGGTGAAGGCCGAGGCGTAGTGTTCGCAGAATCCGCGCCGGGTCCCGAACAGGAATTCATCGATGCTGTTCTCGCCGAGCAGCGGTGGCGTCAGGGTGTAAAAGAAGCTCTCCTGGCGGAAGTGTTCCAGCATGCGGCGGATCACTGCTTCGGGATCCGCCGCTTCGCGCCGCCATTGCTGGGCCAGCGCCTGCGTGCGGGGGTTGTTCGACGGCAAGGACAGGTAGCGCCGCAGCGAGACCGCCGATTCGCCCGGATCGTGGCCGGCACCGGGGGAGGATTGCATGGCGTAGCGCATGCGGCTGCGCACCGGCGCCCTGGCCTGGATCAGGTATTCGCGCGACAGGCTGGCGCCGGCGGGCAGCGATGCCGGCATTTCCAGGGCGAACAGCCAGGTCTTGTTGTGCGGCTCGAGAGTGATTTCATAGCCGACGGGCTGGGATGTCGCCGTATCCGGGAGACCGACTTTTTCCCGCGCCAGGCTGGCGCGCCAGCTGCGGCCATCGAAGTTGCCCAGCACTGGGCCGCGCCAGTACAGGCTCGGCTGCGGCGGGATCTGCCCCTCGAACCTCACCCTGAAGGCGATCTCGCCGGATTGGATTAGCCTGCTGATGTCGCCGGGCGACATGCTGTCCGACAGTCCGGTCATGCCGCTGTAGGCATCCACCGGCATGCCCCAGAGCGGGCCTTGGACGCGCGGGAACAGCAGGAACAGCACCAGCATGAACGGCAGGGCCTGGGCCAGCATCAGCACTGCCAGGCGCAGCTGGGCCAGGACGCCGCTGCCGGCATGGGCCAGGCTGGCCAGGGCGGAGGTGATCACCACCAGCGCCGCCAGGGCCAGCCCGGCGACCTCCATCCCCTGGGCATTGAGGAAGTGGGTCAGGAGCAGGAAGTAGCACAGAAAGATGACGGCCAGCCCGTCGCGCGGGCGCCGCATCTCAAGCAGCTTGAGGGCGAGAAACAGGATCAGCAGGGCGATGCCCGGATCCTTGCCGAAGAGATGGCGATAGGTCAGGAACACGCCGGCCGATCCGGCAACCACCAGCAAGTTCAGCAGCCAGCGTGGCGGCAAGGTTGCGCGACGCCACCATAGCCAGGCGCGCCAGGCCAGGGCCAGGATCAGGGCGGCCGCCAGCCAGGGCGGAGCAGGCTGGATCGCGGGCACCAGGGTCAGCACGGCGCAGGCCAGCAGCCACAGCTCCTGCGTGCGGGTCAGGGGCGGAGCGGGCTTAGAGGCCATGGAGCGCCAGTGCCTCGA
>JADLGU010000193.1 GCA_020849155.1 Rhodocyclaceae bacterium
CTCCGGCTTCTCGTTCCACAACATGAGGGCATTCTTCGCACCGGAGGCGGACGGCGCCCGGGCGATGAATGAAGCGTTCGAAGCCTGGCTGCTCGATACCTGTTGCAGCACGGACATGGGGGAGGCGGCGCGGACGCAAAGGCTGGTCGAATGGGAGAACGCACCTTTCGCGCGCCATTGCCATCCCCGCGAGGAGCATTTGCTGCCGCTCCACGTTTGCTACGGGTATGCCGCAACGGCCTGCCTGAAATCGTTCGAATTGCGGATACTGAACAAGAAATCGAGCATGTACCTCTGGCAGGCCGGAAGCTGAGCGGGCCTGAGTGCCGGCTCAGGCCCGGGTGCCGTTGCCCGGTGCTCGTGAAAACGAAGTTTCAGTGAAGGCCTGCTAACGACCCTTTAGTCAGTCCACGTGGCACGGCGAGTGCGCGCTCAATCCCGGTCCCAGTACGGATCGGGGCCGAAGCGCTCGAGCAGGAAGTCGATGAAGGCGCGCACCTTGGCGGGCAGGTGGCGGGTCGGCAGGTAGAGGGCGTAGACGTGCTGCTCGACGGGGATGTATTCCGACAGCGCGGCGCGCAGGCGCCCGGCCTGCAGGTCGCGGCCGATGATGAAGGTGGGCAGCAGCGCCAGGCCCAGCCCGCCGAGCACGGCCTGCGAGAGGGCTTCGTCGTCGTTGATGCGCAACCGACCCGACACCGGCACGGCGATGTCGCCCTCGGGGCCGGTGAAGCGCCACAGGCCCTGCTCGCCCGAATGCGTGTAGTCGAGGCAGTTGTGGCGGGCGAGGTCCTGCGGGATGCGCGGCACGCCGTGCTTCCCGAAATATTCCGGCGTCGCGCACAGCTTGCGGCGCACCGGGGCGAGGCGGCGCGCCACCAGGTTGGGCGGCAGCTCGCGCGCCACGCGCACGACGACGTCGACGCCTTCTTCGGCGAGGTCGACGGTGCGGTCGGTGATGGTCACGTCGATGTCCAGTTCGGGATAGCGGCCGAGGAAGTCCGCCAGCGCCGGCGCGACGTGCAGCGTGCCGCAGGCCACCGAGGCCGCCACCTTGAGCACGCCGCGCGGCTGGGCGTGCAGGCTGCTCGCCACCTGTTCGGCGCGCACCGCCTCGTCGAGGATGCGGCTGCAGTGCTCGGCGAAGGCGGCGCCGACCTCCGTCACGCTCAGGTGGCGCGTGCTGCGGTTGAGCAGGCGCGCGCCGAGCGCCTTCTCCAGCTTGGCCACCGCCTTGCTCACCGCCGAGCGCGACATGCCCAGGCGGCGCGCGGCGGCGGCGAAGCTGCCGCCTTCGACGACGTGGGCATACACGGCCATGAGGTTCAGATCCTGCATGCCTTGATTGTAGCCAATCAGGCAACAGTCTTGTTCGATTCCAGGGCCTTATTCGCGGCCGGAAAGCTCCCTATCATTCGCCTGTGTCCCCGCTTCACGGCGGGGCTTTTCTTTTTTGCGAAGAGGGGCATTGCCATGAAAAACGAAGAGCTGCTGATTGCCGACGCGGACTATGCGCGGCTCGCCCCCCTGGCCGGCGACAATGGCCTGGCGGAGGAATTGAGCCGGGCGACTGTCATCCCGGCGGAACGGATGCCGGGCAATGTGGTCCGCATGCATTCCCGCGTGACCTATCTCGACGAGCGCTCGGGCGAGCGCCGCGAGGTCGAACTGGTGTTCCCCGAGGAGGCGGACATGGCCAGCGGCAAGGTCTCGGTGCTGGCGCCGGTCGGTTCCGCGCTGCTCGGCCTGGAGGCGGGGCAGACCATCGAGTGGCCCTTTCCGGACGGCCGCGTGCGGCGCCTGCGCGTCGAGCGCACGCTGGCGCCGGCCGCCTGAAGCGGGGGGCGCCATGCACGACACGATCCAGCTGACGCGGCAGGACGCCGAGCGCCTCGCGCACATGGCCGAGGCGCTGGCGATGCAGTCGCGCGGCATCCAGAAGCAGTTGCGCGTCCTCGACGGCCTGATGCTGTCCGCCCGCCTGATGGAGCCCGCCGACACGCCGGCCGACGTCGTCACCATCGACTCGCGCCTCATCGTCGAGGATCTGTATTCGGCGGAGCTGAAGGAGATCGAGCTGGTCTTCCCGGAGGAGGCCGACCCCGCCGCCGGCAGGCTGTCCGTCCTGTCGGCGATCGGCTGCGCCGTGCTCGGGCGCGCCGTCGGCGATCATGTTGTGGTGGAGACCGACAAGGGCTGCCTGCAACTGCGCATCGCCGCGCTGGTCTTCCAGCCGGAAGCTTCGCTGCTGTAGGGGGCTGACCATGGTGCATTCCGAGTTTCCCGTCGAGCGGCTGGCGCAGCTGGCCTCGAATCCGTTCCAGATCGGCTTCGCCCGCCAGGTGATGCGCATGCTGGCGCCTTCCGACCTCATCGCCTTCGAGGCCACCCACGACGGCCTGCTGATGCGGGCGCAGAACGAGGAGGCCCTGGGCAAGCCGGTGGCGCTCCTGCGCGACATCTACCACGACGACCTCGTGCTGCAGCCGCCGCAGGTGCGCTACATGTCGCTGGGCAACCGGCCGTACGAGCCGATCATGCTCCTGCGCGTGCGCACCGCGCCGCGGCACTGGGACGCGGTGCGCGCCGACCTCGCCGCCCGCGACGCCACCCGGCTGGAAGAGAACGCCCGCCCCAGCGTGTGCGTGCTGCGCGCCGAGGTGCCCCTGCGCACGCTGCTCGGCTACGGCGAGACGCTGGCGAAGCTGAGCGAGGGCACGGCGCTGCACTGGATCTGGCTCGACCGCTACGTGCCGATGGACGACCCGCCCGGCGGCAGGGCGGCCTGACCAGGCGGGTGTCGCCTGTGTTGCCTCGATGGGTTCCGCGCCGTAACCTGTCGGCTCGGCTATCGACCGGGAGAGTTTCGTGACGACCCAGCGCCAGGCGCTCTATTTGTCACACGGCGCAGGACCCTTGCCGCTTCTGGGAGACACGTCCCACGAAGAGATGGTCCGCTGCCTGAAACAGATCGCGGCGACGGTGGGCAAGCCGTCGGCAATCGTCGTCGTCAGCGCGCATTGGGAAGAAGGCCGCGCCACCCTGACTTCGGCTGCGAATCCGCCGCTGATATACGACTATTACGGCTTTCCCCAGGAATCCTACGAGATCGAATACCCCTGCCCGGGCGCGCCCGCGCTGGCGGCAC
>JADLGU010000194.1 GCA_020849155.1 Rhodocyclaceae bacterium
CCGGCATCGCCGAGATCGACATCGCCAAGCGCCTGATGGACTACGGCTTCCACGCGCCGACGGTGAGCTTCCCGGTGGCCGGCACCATCATGGTCGAGCCGACCGAGTCGGAATCGAAGGGCGAGCTCGACCGCTTCGTCGCCGCGCTGGCCAACATCCGCGAGGAAATCCGCAAGGTCGAGCGGGGCGAGTGGCCGGCCGAGGACAACCCGCTGAAGCGCGCGCCGCACACCCAGGCCGACCTCTCTGACACCGAGTGGAATCGTCCTTACACGCGCCGCGAGGCCGCCTTCCCGCTGCCCTGGGTGGCGGAGAACAAGTTCTGGCCCTCGGTGAACCGCATCGACGACGTGTATGGCGACCGCAACCTGTTCTGCGCCTGCCCGCCCATGGAGGAGTACTCCAATGTCTGACACCTACCTCGTCCTCACCGTCATCGGCGACGACCGGCCCGGCCTGGTCGGCGAGCTCTCCGCCGCCATCGCCGCCCACCAGGGCAACTGGCTGGAGTCGTCGATGTCGCATCTCGCCGGCAAGTTCGCCGGCATCGTCAGGGTGGCCGTGCCAGACGGCCAGGCCGGCGCCTTGCAGGCGGCGCTGGGCAGGCTCTCCGCCCTCAAGGTGACCGCCGAGTCGTCAGGAGAAAAGTCGGTCTCCCCAGGACGGCGATTGAAGCTGGCCCTGGTCGGCCACGACCGCATCGGCATCGTGCGCGAGGTCTCGCAGGTGCTGGCGCGGCATGCCGTCAACGTCGAGAAGCTGGAGACGCACACCGCCAGCGCGCCGATGTCGGCGGAAATCCTGTTCCACGCCCAGGCGGAGCTTCATGCAGGCACCGGCCTCGACGCCCGCGCCCTGAAGGCGGAGCTGGAGCACCTTTCCGACGACCTGATGGTCGACATCACGCTCGACGAAACAATATAGGAGGCCGGCATGTCGATTTACGCATTGGGTCCCGTCAAACCCGAACTGCGCGGCGAGAGCTGGGTGGCGGAAACCGCCTCGGTGATCGGCAACGTGCTGATCGAGGACGGCGCCAGCGTCTGGTTCGGCGCCGTGCTGCGCGGCGACAACGAGCTCATCACCCTCGGCCGCGGCAGCAACGTGCAGGATGGCGCCGTGCTGCACACCGACCCGGGCTTCCCCCTCACCCTGGCCGCCGAAGTGCTGGTCGGCCACCAGGCCATGCTGCACGGCTGCACCGTTGGCGAAGGTTCGTTGATCGGCATCCAGGCGGTGGTGATGAACGGAGCGGTGATCGGCCGCGAATGCCTGATCGGCGCCGGCGCCCTGGTCCCGGAAGGCAAGGTCATCCCCGACCGCTCGCTGGTGCTGGGTTCGCCGGGCAAGGTGGTGCGCCAGCTCTCCGACCAGGAGGCCGCCGCCATCCGCCTCGGCTGCGCCAAGTACGCCGAGCGCGCCCAACGCTACCGCCAGGAGTTGCAGCGCCTGCCCGACTAGGTCAAACTGCGCGCCATGACACCGGCAAGCCGCTCCGCAACCCTGCTCCTCGCGGGATGGGTCGCGGCCGCTGCTGCCAGCGCGCAGACCGGCGCCCCGCCGGCCGGCGACGGCCGTCAACCCTCGCGCCTCACCGCCTACCTCTACGGCAAGGAGCAGATCGGCGCCCTGTACGAGGCCGGCCGTCAATGGGACAAGAAGCTGGGCCTGCAGCAGGACTGCAAGGGGCCCTACAACATCCAGCCGGCCGGGCTATTCCTCCTCAAGGCCATCGACTTTCCGGAAAACAGGCCGCACCCCGTCGCCGGCGTCTGGCAGCACCGCTATGTCTTCGAGCGCTGCGGCAAGCGCATGACCTACAACGTCGTCTTCGCCGCCCGCCCCGGCGACAAGCCGGATGCACGGCCCCACGTGCCGGGCAACACCAACGCCTCGGCGCCGCTCCTCGCCGACACCCTCAACGGCGCCACACCCGCCGCCCTGCTCCGCCTGGGCAGGCGGGCCAAGGAATGCAAATCCGCCGAACTCATCGATACCCGCCTGGTGCACCCGCCGCGCGAGGCGAAGGACGCCGACAAACCGGCCGGCCACTGGGAGGAGTCCTGGACCTTCCGCGGCTGCGGCCATGACGTCGAGCTGCCCATTGTGTTCACCCCGGACGGCAAGGGCGGCACCCATTACCTGCTCAAGGGCGGAAGCTGAGCCGATGACCGATAGGTAATTCTTATCGCTCCGGCCGAAGATTTTCTGGCCGTACCCTCAAGCCGCAGCCAACTCGGCCGTTGAAACGGGCAAGGGCGGATTGCCCCTTAATCAGGAGAGCGGCGATGCAGGACTGGGCGACTTTCTTCTTCACCGGCAGCAGCACGCTGCCGGCTTTCATGGTCCTGGTGAATGACGAAGCCATCGGGCTGGCAATGCTGGTCTTTGTCGGGCTGCTGATCACCGCCTGCCTGATGGGCCTGCGCGACCAGGACTCCCCGGCGCGCAAGGCCGCCAGGCTGGACCTGGACAAGCCTGCCCGGGACAGGCCGCGCGACGAAGGCGACCGGCGGTAAACCTCCTCTATTCCGCCCGGTGCTGGGCGCCGAGGTAGTCCCGGGTGCGCATCTCGACCAGGCGGCTGACGGTGCGCTGAAACTCGCCGGACTGCGGACCTTCCCGATAGAGCCCGGCAGCCTCGCAATCGGCGGTCATGACGAGCTTGACCTTGTGGTCGTAGAAGACATCGACCAGCCAGGTGAAGCGGCGCGCCTCGTTGGCCATCTCTCGCGTCATGCGTGGCACGCCGGAGAGGAAGACGGTGTGGTAGCGGCGGGCGATCTCCAGATAGTCGTTCTGCGAGCGCGGCCCCATGCACAGCGTCGTGAAATCGAACCAGATGACGCCGATGGCGCGGCGCTCGACCGGCAGCTCGCGCTCGAGGATGCTCACCGGCCGCCGATGTCCCTCGCCGCCTGAAATCTCCCGAAAGGCCGCCTCCATCTTGGCCTCCCCCTCGGCATCGGCCGGGACGTGGAAGACCTCCACCTTCTCCAGTGCGCGCAGTCGGTAGTCGATGCCGCCGTCGACCTCCAGCACGTCGAGCCGCTCCTTCAGCAGCGTGATGGTGGGCAGAAAGCTGTGCCGCTGCAGGCCGTTCGGATAGAGTCCGTCGGGCGGATAGTTGGACGTCAGGCAGAACACCACCCCGCGCTCGAAGAGCGCCTCCATCAGGCGGCCGAGGATCATGGCGTCGGCGATGTCGGAGACGTGGAACTCGTCGAAGCACATCAGCCGCGTCTCGCGGGCGATGCGGTCGGCGACCTTGAGCAGCGGGTCTTCCTCGTTTTTCAGCGCGCGCAGGCGCTCGTGCACCTCGCGCATGAAGGCATGAAAATGCACGCGCCGCTTGCGCTGGTAGGGCACGGTATCGAAGAAGCAGTCCATCAGCAGGCTCTTGCCGCGCCCCACCCCACCCCACAGGTAGGTGCCGCGCGGCAGCGGCGGGTTGACGAGAAGCTTGCGCAGCTTCGAGCGGCGCTGGTGCTTGAAGGCGACGAGTTCGTCGTAAAGGCGCTGCAGGCGCTCGGCGGCGGCCTGCTGGGCGGCGTCGGGGATGATGCGGCGGGACTGGAACTGGGCAGCCAGCTCCCGCAGCATGCCTTGCGGTGTCTGGCGGGCAGCCACCCTCACCTGCCCTGGCTGCTTAGAAGTGCAGCGGACGCTTGTCGACCGCCAGCGCCGTCTCGTGCATGACTTCGGAAAGCGTCGGATGGGCGTGCACGATGCGGGCGAGGTCTTCCGAGCTGGCGAGGAACTCCATCGCCACGACGGCCTCCGAAATCAGCTCCGAGGCATTGGTTCCGATGACGTGCACGCCGAGGATGCGGTCGGTCCTGGCGTCGGCCAGCATCTTGACGAAGCCGGTGGTATCGCCCTGTCCCAGCGCACGACCGTTGGCGGCGAAGGGAATCTGGCCGCTGCGATACTCGACCCCTTCGTTCTTCAATTGCTGCTCGGTCTTGCCGACCCAGGCGATTTCGGGGGAGGTATAAATGACCCAGGGCACGGTGTTGAAATCGACGTGACCGTGGCCTCCCGCAATCCGCTCAGCCACAGCGACCCCCTCCTCCTCGGCTTTGTGGGCAAGCATCGGTCCGCGCACCACGTCGCCGACAGCCCAGACGTTGGGCAGATTGGTGCGGCAATCGTCGTCAACCTGCACAAAACCGCGCGCGTCGAGGGCAAGACCGGCGTCTGCGGCGTTCAGTCCTTCGGTATTCGGCACGCGGCCGATGGATACGATCAGCCGGTCGAAACCGGCGCTGTGCGCCGCACCCGCCGCGTCCGTGAATTCGACCGTCACGCCCTTCTTCGCCTTCACATCGCCGATCTTCACGCCGGTCTTCACCGTCAGCCCCTGTTTGGCGAAAACTTTCGCGGCCTCCGCGGCGATCTGCTCGTCGGCGGCACCAAGGAACACGGGCAGCGCTTCGAGTACGGTCACTTCCGCGCCGAGGCGGCGCCACACGCTGCCC
>JADLGU010000195.1 GCA_020849155.1 Rhodocyclaceae bacterium
AGGACATCCTGGCCGGGCTGAAGAACATCGTCGGCGGCGAGCTGAAGGGCTACACCGAGCTGCTGCAGGAGGCGCGCGAGGAAGCCACCGAGCGCATGGTGCAGCAGGCCAAGTCGGTCGGCGCCAACGCCATCCTCAACGTGCGCTACACCACCACCTCGATCACCATGGGGGCGGCGGAGATCCTGGCCTATGGCACGGCGGTGATCCTGGAGTAAGCGGCGTGTCCTGGCTCGACTATCTCGACTGGATCGTATTCCTGACGCTGCTGGCGGTCGGCTATTTCGCCGGCCGCGCCGCCGAGTCGCGCCATTTCGCCTCGATCCGCAAGCGCGAGAAGGAACTGGCCAGGGTGCTGGCCTTCGCCACCAAGTATCCGCCGGCGGCGCACGTGCCGCAGGAGGTGCGGCTGGTGAGCGGCTCGGCGGTGGTCGGCTCCGACTACTTCAAGCAGTTCGTCGCCGGCCTGCGCACCCTGATCGGCGGCCGCATGAAGAGCTACGAGACCCTGCTCGACCGGGCGCGGCGCGAGGCCGTGCTGCGCATGAAGGAGGAGGCGCGCCGCCGGGGCTACCGCCTGATCGTGAACGTCAAGGTCGAGAGCAGCAACATCACCGGCGGCAACCGCGGCGGCCTGCCCGCCGTCGAGGCCTTCGCCTACGGCACCGCGCTGAAGCCCGTCGCTCCCGCCGAGCCCGACCGTGCGGCTTGAGAACCGCGCCCCCGAAGAAACCGTCAACTACGCCGACGAGCACCCGCTCAAGGAGTTCGCCCTCCTGGTGATCGGCGTGCTGGGGGCGATCGCCCTGGGCGCCGCCCTGCTCGGCTTCTTCGCCGGCGAGCTGGCCGCGCGGGTGCCCTTCGCCACCGAACGCGAGTACGCCCGCGGCATCGCCGAGCGCTTCGAGCAGGCCAAGCTCACCCCCGCGCAGCGCGAGACGCGCGACGCCCTGCGCGCGCTGGCGGCCAAGCTCGCCGCCGCCATGCCGCTGCCGCCGGAAATCTCTGTCAGCACGCACTATGCCGACGAGCCGACGGTGAACGCCATGGCCACCCTCGGCGGCCAGCTGGTGTTCTACCGCGGCCTGCTGCACAAGCTGGAGAGCGAGGAGGCCGTCGCCATGGTGCTGGCCCACGAGATCGCCCACGTCCGCCTGCGCCACCCGGCGGCGGCGATGGGCCGCGGCGTGGCCGTCGGCCTGGTGCTCTCCGCCGTCTCGATCGGCGCCGGCCGCAGCCTGGGCGGCGAAGCGGTGCAGCGCGCGGCGGTGCTGCCGCTGCTCAAGTACAGCCGCGACCAGGAGCGCGACGCCGACCAACTGGCGCTCGGCGCGCTGGTCGGGGTGTATGGCCACGCCGGCGGCGCGGCGGAAGTCTTCAAGGCGCTGGCCGCGGCCGTGCCCGGCGAGGGCGCCCGCCTGGCCATCCTGCAGACCCATCCGCTCACCGAAGAGCGCATCGCCCGCCTGCAGGCCCTGGCCCGCGAGCGCGGCTGGCCGCTGGACGGCCCGCGCACGCCGCTGCCGCCGGCGCTGCGGCCGGCCGGGGCGGGCGGATAGCGCGCGGCTCGCCATACCCCTCATGGGCAACCCGTCTCACGGCATCGTCGCCGTCGTCGGCGGCGGCCCCGCCGGCCTGATGGCGGCGGAGGCGCTGAGCCAGGGTGGCGTGGGGGTCGATGTCTACGATGCCATGCCCTCGGTCGGCCGCAAGTTCCTGCTGGCGGGCAAGGGCGGGCTGAACCTCACCCATGCCGAGCCGGCGGATGCCTTCCTCTCGCGCTACGGTGCGCGCCGCGTCTCGATCGCGCCGCTGCTCGCGGCCTTCGGCCCGGAGGCCCTGCGCGAGTGGGCGCGCGGGCTCGGCGTCGACAGCTTCGTCGGCAGTTCCGGCCGCGTCTTCCCCGTGGACAAGCAGGCGGCGCCGCTGCTGCGCGCCTGGCTGCACCGCCTGCGCGGGGCCGGCGTGCGCTTCCATGTGCGCCACCGCTGGCTGGGCTGGGACGGCGAGGGCGCCCTGCGCTTCGCCGCGCCGCAGGGCGAGCGGGCCGTGCGCGCCGAGGCCGCGGTGCTGGCGCTGGGCGGCGGCAGCTGGCCGCAGCTCGGCTCCGACGGCGCCTGGCTGCCGCTGCTGGCGCAGCGCGGCGTGGACGTCGCGCCGCTGCGGCCGGCCAACTGCGGCTTCGACGCCGGCTGGAGCGAGCACTTCCGCGCGCGCTTCGCCGGCCAGCCCGTCAAGCCGGTGGTGGCGCGCTGCGTCGACGCGGCCGGCGCCGCATGGCGGAAGCAGGGCGAGTTCGTCGTCACGGACACCGGCGTCGAGGGCGGCCTCATCTACGCCCTGTCGGCGCCGCTGCGCGAGGCCCTCGCCGCCGGCGCTCCGGCGACCCTGCGCCTGGACCTCGCCCCCGGCTGGGAGCTGCCGCGCCTGGCGGCCGAGCTGTCGCGGCCGCGCGGCGCGCGTTCGCTCTCCAGCCACCTGCCGAGCCGCATCGGCCTGAAGGGCGTCAAGACCGGCCTGCTGCGGGAGCTGCTGCCGGCGGCGGATTTCGCCGACCCCGCGCGCCTCGCCGCCGCCATCAAGGACCTGCCGCTGCCGCTGATCGCGCCGCGGCCGCTGGCCGAGGCCATCAGCAGCGCCGGCGGCGTCGCCTTCGAGGCGCTCGACGCCCGGCTGATGGTCCGCGCCCTGCCCGGCGTGTTCTGCGCCGGCGAGATGCTCGACTGGGAGGCGCCGACCGGCGGCTACCTGCTCAGCGCCTGCTTCGCCGCCGGACGCGCCGCCGGGCTGGGGGCGCTGGCCTGGCTGGCGGAAAAAGCATGACCTGAGGGGCCCCGCGCGCCGTGCGATTCAGCCGGCAGCGCTTGTTGCTTTAGGTCTAAAGGGACACAATGAGGCCATGGACACCCTCGGCCGCATCCGCATCCTCGGCTTCAGGAAATGGTACGAGCGCCAGCTCGTCGAGAGCCATCTCTACCTGACCAGCTGCTTCCTCGGCATCATCGCCGTCGCCACTTCGCTCGAGTTGTTCGGCGCGCGCGAGAGCCGGCTCGGCCTGATGGTGGCGCTCGCCATCGGCCTCGCCGGCGTCTGGGCCACGCTGTTCTGCTGGGAGCGCTACCGGCGCATCATGCTGGTGGCCGAGCACATCGGCGACCACGCCCACTGTCCCGGCTGCGGCGCCTACGCCAAGTTCAGCGTGGTCGACGCCGGCCGGGCGCTGCACCAGGAGCCGGCCAGCATCGAGGACCCCGGGGAAGTCTGGCTCAAGGCGCGCTGCCGCAAGTGCGGCGAGGAGTGGACCATCTGAGGCCGGGCCGAAAGTCGGTGTGCGTGGGACGGCGGGGAATCGGTCGCAGCGGGTATCGCCGACCGTCTGGATCGATCGGGCCGAATCGGCCGCCGCTACTGAGGCGTCGGAACGCCGACAGCGAGGAAGACGAGGTCCCCGAGAACCAGGAGGAGCGCTGGCAGGCTGGGCATCATTTCCATAAGTCGTGGCAGCGCAGAAATTCGTCAGTTGCCCCATACGCCTCAATCACCTCGGCGCGCGCTTCGATGAGGTGTGCCAGCAAGGCCGCAACGGCCTGCCGCTGCGAGGGCGCGCAGTAGCGGAAGAACCGGTTTTCCTCGAAGCCGGAATACAGATGGAAGAGCAGCTGGTCGCCGTACCAGCCGGACCGACTTTCGGCCTCGGCCAGGGCGAAACGAGCCAATGAGGGGAAAAAGTAGGCAAGGCCCTCGGGAGAGCAGAAACAAAGCGGGTCCCAGCCCGGGTTGCAGACGTCTTCAACCCGCAACGTGTCGCGGTCTCTGGAACGCAGCAGTTCATCGTGTTCCGCGCACTCGCAGCAGTGGGCGTGGTTGGTGAAGTGTTCCGGTCGGAGCAGGTTTCCGAATTCGGTGTCGATCGAGGCGAGGATGGATGCGTCCGTGCTCATTACGCCAAAGGCCTGAAATTTCCGCCGCCGCAGGAAAAAAGACGGTACCACACAGGCAGATGCGGGCACTTGTCTCAGCGGCAGGCGGGGTCAGGGCCCCAGGCAGTCGCGGCCGCGGTCGCTGAAGCTGCAGCTGGCTTCCTGGATGTGGCCGGGATAGTGCCGCTCGAAGGCGCGGCAGAGCGCGGGCTTGAACAGCCACTCGCCGGCGGTGTCGGCGAACAGGCGGGCCTCGATGGGCGTCTCGCGGTCGCGGAAGATCTCGAAGATCTCGACTTGCAGCGGGCGGATGCCGCGGCGGTGCAGGTGCTCGATCAGGCCGCAGATGGTGTCGGAGAGGAAGGTCTGCTGCTCGCTGCCGTCCTCGAAGAGGCGGATGCGCGCCTCGTAGCTGTAGGGCAGGCTGCGGTCGTACT
This sequence comes from Rhodocyclaceae bacterium, assembly GCA_020849155.1. Lineage (GTDB taxonomy): Bacteria > Pseudomonadota > Gammaproteobacteria > Burkholderiales > Rhodocyclaceae > Desulfobacillus. The sequence goes on from JADLGU010000195.1 coordinate 4,358, forward strand.
TGGATCTCGGCCCGAGAATCCTGTCGAGTAGTCCCATGGGCGCTCCTGCGTGCCGTTGGCGGATGCCGCCATTATGAGCGGCCGGCGCCGTCCTACCAATAGGTTTCCATGCTGATCTGGCCCGGCTCCTTGCGGCGGTGCTTTCTGAAGCCGCGCGCGGCGAGCGCCGCCGTGGCGTCCTCGACCATGGCCGGGTTGCCGCAGAGCATGACGTGGGCGAGAGCGGCGTCGAGGGCCAGCCCGGCGCGCGCCTCCAGCCGGCCGTCGGCGATGGCCGCCGGGATGCGGCCGGCGAGGGCGAAGTCGGCCGGCTCGCGGCTGACCATCGGGATGTAGGTGAAGCGTTTCGGCTCGGCTTCCCTGACGCGGGCGATGGCGCGGCGGTAGGTGAGCTCCTCCGCCGTGCGGGCGGCATGCACCAGCACCACGCGCTGGAAGCGCTGCCAGGGTTCGGCCGTCCCGAGGATCGACAGGAAGGGGCCGAGGCCGGTGCCGGTGGCGAGCAGCCAGAGGTGGATCGAGGGCGGCACCTCGTCGAGGACCAGGAAGCCGTTGGCCTTGGGCGCGAGCTGGATCGGGCTGCCGGCGTCGAGTTGGGCGAGGCGCGGCGAGAGCGGACCTTCCGGCACGGTG
>JADLGU010000196.1 GCA_020849155.1 Rhodocyclaceae bacterium
CGGTCAGAAGACCGGTTTTCTCGATGGCGCGCTTGAAGCGGCGGATGGCCACTTCGAACGGCTCGTTTTCCTTGACGCGGATGCCAGGCATGCGGATATACCCTGCTTAACTGGGAAAGCCGCGCATTATAGTCGCATTCCCGGGAAAGTCCAACAGGCCCTAAAATGCCCGGATGCTCGTCCTCGGCATCGAATCCTCCTGCGACGAAACCGGCCTCGCCCTCTACGACACGGGGTGCGGCCTGCTCGCCCACGCCGTGCATTCCCAGACCGACCTGCACGAGGCCTACGGCGGGGTGGTGCCGGAACTGGCCTCGCGCGACCACATCCGGCGCGTCGTGCCCCTGCTGCGGGCCGTATTGGACAAGGCCGGCCGTCGCGCCGCCGATATCGGCGCCATCGCCTACACTGCCGGCCCGGGCCTGGCCGGCGCCCTGCTGGTCGGGGCGGGCTTTGCCGAGGCGCTGGCCTTCGCTTTGAAGGTGCCGGCCTTGCCGGTGCATCACCTCGAAGGCCACCTGCTCTCGCCGCTGCTTTCGGCCAACCCGCCGCGCTTCCCCTTCGTCGCCCTGCTGGTCTCGGGCGGCCATACCCAGCTGATGAGGGTGGTCGGTATCGGCCAGTACGAGCTGCTGGGCGAAACCCTGGACGATGCGGCCGGCGAAGCTTTCGACAAGACCGCCAAGCTGCTGGGGCTGGGCTATCCCGGCGGGCCGCAGCTGGCCGCCCTGGCGGAGCGGGGCCGGGCGGGGCGTTTTTCCCTGCCGCGGCCGATGCTGCACAGCGGCGACCTGAACTTCAGCTTTTCCGGGCTGAAGACGGCGGTACTGACGCAGGCGCGCAAGCAGGCGCTCGACGACAACGACAAGGCCGACCTGTGCGCCGAATTCCAGGCGGCGATCGTCGAGGTGCTGGCGGCCAAGGCGCTGGCCGCGCTCAAGGCGACCGGGCTGCGGCAGCTGGTCGTCGCCGGCGGCGTCGGCGCCAACCGGGCGCTGCGTGACGCGCTGGATGCCGGCGCGCAGGCCGTCGGCGCCCGGGTCTTCTATCCCGAGATGGAGTTGTGCACGGACAACGGCGCGATGATCGCTTTCGCCGGTGCGCAGCGACTGACTTTTTCAACTGCGGTGAAGGGTGACGGCGGCTTCGGCGTCAGGCCGCGCTGGCCGCTGGAGGAGGTGTGACTTGGATCTGCCGGTGAATCGTTTCAAGCGCGCCCTGCGCGAAGGCAGGCCGCAGATCGGCCTCTGGTCGGTGCTGGCGCATGCCGGCGTGACGGAACTGCTCGGCGGCGCGGGCTTCGACTGGCTGTGCCTCGACATGGAGCACGCCCCCAACGAGCTGCCCGACGTGCAGGCGCAATTGCAGGCCCTGCGCGGCTCGGCGACCGCGCCGATCGTGCGGCCGCCCTGGAACGACATGGTGTGGGTCAAGCGCGTGCTCGACCTCGGCGCCCAGACGCTGCTGATCCCCTACGTGCAGACGGCGGCGGAGGCGGCGCAGGCGGTGAGTTACATCCGCTATCCGCCGGCTGGGCGTCGCGGCGTGGCGGGCGGCACCCGCGCCACCCAGTGGGGCCGCATCCGCGACTATTACAAGCAGGTCGAGGAAGAGCTGTGCCTGCTGGTGCAGGTGGAATCGCGCCAGGGGCTGGAAAACCTCGACGCCATCGCGGCGACGCCGGGCGTCGACGGCGTCTTCATCGGGCCGGCGGACCTCTCCGCCGACCTGGGCCATCTGGGGAATCCGCAGCATCCCGAGGTGCAGGCGGCCATCGAGGATGCCGTGCGGCGCATCCGGGCGTCGGGCAAGGCCGCGGGCATCCTGGCGCGCGGCGAGGAGGCGGCGCGGCGCTGGATCGGCGCCGGCTGCGATTTCGTCGCGGTGGGGGTGGATGCCGTGTTGCTGGCGCAGGCGGCGGATGGCCTGTCCGCGAAGTTCAGGACGTAGCCTTCTTCTCGCCGACCTTCGGCTCGGTGCCGGCGCGGATGCGCTGCAGGTTTTCGCTGTGGCGCCAGTAGAGCAACAGGGCGATGCAGAACACCGCCGTCACCGTGTCGCCGTTGCCCAGCAGCGCCATGGCGAACAGCGGCGCGGTGACGGCGGCGGCGATGGCGCCGAGCGAGGAATAGCGGAAGAACCACACTACGCCGATCCACACCGCCAGCACGGCCAGGCCCAGCCACAGGCTGACGCCGAACAGCACGCCGGCGGCGGTGGCGACGCCCTTGCCGCCCTTGAAGTTGAGGAAGATCGGGTGCAGGTGGCCGAAGAAGGCGGCGAAGCCGGCGATGGCCACGTCCTGCGCCTGGGCGCCGTAGGCCGGGCCGAATTGCTGCACGAGGAAGACGGCGAGCCATCCCTTGGCCGCATCGCCGAGCAGGGTGAGCAGCGCTGCCAGCTTAGTGCCGCTGCGCAGGCCGTTGGTGGCGCCGGTGTTGCCCGAGCCGTCGCTGCGCGGGTCGGCCAGGCCGAACAGCCTGCTCGTCACCATGGCGAATGGAATGGAGCCGAGCAGGTAGGCGAGGATGGCGAAACCGAGCGTAGTCACTGTAGATCCCCTAAAATCAGCGGCATTCTAATCGAGATTCCTGCATGGATCGCATCTTCATCGAGGAACTGCGCGTCGAGGCCTGGGTCGGCATCTACCCGCGCGAGCGCGCGGTGCGCCAGCTGATCGAGATCGACCTCGAGTTCGGCGTGCCCGACGCCGCCGCCGAGCACGACGACATCGCCGACACCATCGACTACGCCGAGGTGATCGCCCGCATCCGCAAGGAGCTCGGCGAGCGCCACTTCAACCTGCTGGAGACGCTGGGCGAGTTCGTCGTGGCCCTGCTGACCGAGGACTTCGGCGCGCCCTGGGTGAAGATCTCCATCGCCAAGACCGGCGTGGCGAAAGGCGTGAAGCGCGTCGGGGTGGCGATCGAGCGGGGCAAGCTCGCCTAGTCGACGAGGCCGCACTCGACCTGTGTCGGCTGAAGCACGCGCACGATCTCGTGCGGCTGCACGCCGACCAGGAAGCCGCGGCGGCCGCCGTTGATGTAGATGAGCGGCAGGTCGAGGATGGTCTTCTCGATGTACACCGGCAGTTTCTTTTTCGTGCCGAAGGGCGAGGTGCCGCCCACCAGATAGCCGGTGTGGCGCTGGGCGGCCTCGGGCTTGCAGGGCGAGACGCTCTTCGCGCCGATCTGCCGCGCCAGGTTCTTGGTCGACACCTTGCGGTCGCCGTGCATCAGCACGATCAGGGGCCTGCCGGCCTCGTCCTCCATCACCAGAGTCTTCACCACGGCGTGCTCGTCGATGTTCAGCTCGCGCGCCGAGACGCGGGTGCCGCCGTGCTCCTCGTACTCGTAGAGGTGGTTCGAGTGGGCGACGCGGTGCTGCCGCAGAAAGGCGGTCGCTGGCGTTTCGGGAGCGTGGGTTTCGTGTTTCATTTCAGCATTCTACAAAATCCGTCTTGAATCGCGTCGGCCGGGCGGCTATAAAGAAACTGTTCCCATCACCTGGAGAACGAGCCGGAAGAAGCAGGAAGTCGATGTTTCACCGGAGCACCCTTTCGGGATCGTCGATCCCGCGGTTGCGCCTCATCGAAGGCGCCGCGCCGAAGCCGGCGCAGAAGAGCCCCGCAGTCGCGGGGCTCTTTTACTATCCCCTCGGGTGATGCTGCGCGTGCAGCTGCTTCAACCGCTCGCGCGCCACGTGGGTGTAGACCTGCGTCGTCGAGATGTCGGCGTGGCCGAGCAGCAGTTGCACCACGCGCAGGTCGGCGCCGTGGTTGATGAGGTGGGTGGCGAAGGCGTGGCGCAGGGTGTGCGGCGAGAGGCGCGAGGACTCGATGCCGGCGCGCGCGGCGTGGCGCTTGATCAGGTGCCAGAACATCTGGCGCGACAGGCCCGCCGCGCGCCGCGTGACGAACACCGCGTCGCAGTTGCGGCCGGCGAGCAGCGGCGGCCGTGCCTCCCTCAGATAGCGCTCCAGCCATTCCTGCGCCACCTGGCCGAGGGGCACCAGGCGCTCCTTCGAACCCTTGCCGAAGACGCGCACCACGCCTTCGTTGAGGCCGACTTCGAACAGCTTCAGCGCCACCAGTTCCGAGACGCGCAGGCCGGTGGCGTAGAGCACTTCCAGCATGGCCCGGTCGCGCAGCCCGAGCGGCGTGTCGATGTCGGGTGCGGCGAGCAGCGCCTCGACCTGCGCTTCCGAAAGTGTCTTGGGGAAGCGCTCGAGGCGCGGTGGCGGTTCGATGTTCAGCGTCGGGTCGGCCTTGATTTCGCCGACGGCCAGCAAGTGCCGGTAGAGGCGGCGCAGCGAGGCGATCAGGCGGCGCTGGCTGGTCGCCTTGGCGCGGCGGCTGAACTCGCGCAGGTAGTCGTGGATGTCGGCCGGCTCGACCTGGGCGAGGCTTTTGTTGCGCAGGCCGAGCCAGTTGGAGAATTGCGCCAGGTCGGCGCGGTAGCTCGCCAGGGTGTTCTTGGCGAGGCCGGCCTCCAGCCAGAGGGTGTCGGCGAAGGCGTCGAGCAGCGCCTGATCCGCCGTGGTAGGCAGACCGACTTTTTCTTTCAAAGCGCCCGCTCGTGGTCCAGCAGCCAGCGCTTGGTGTCGAGCAGCCAGCCGCCGCGCGCGCTGGCAAAGCCGCCCAGGCCGCCGTCGGCCGCGACGACGCGGTGGCAGGGCACCACCACGGGATAGGGATTGCGGCCGCAGGCCTGGCCGACGGCGCGCGGCGCGCTCTTCAGGCTTTTCGCGATCTCGCCGTAGGTCAGCGTCCTGCCCTCCGGAATGGCGGCGATGGCGCGCCAGACGCTGCGCTGGAAGGGCGTGCCAGCAGTCGCCAGCGGCAGGTCGAAGCCCGCCTGCGGGTTGTCGAGGTAGGCGGCCAGTTGCGCGCAGGTCCGCTCGGCCAGGGCGCTCCGCGGCTTGACGGGGCTCGTGCCGGGCGGCAGGAAGCGGATCTCGGCGATGGCCTCGCCCGCCGTGCGCACGCCGAGGGCGCCGAAGGGGGTTTTCAGGATGGCATCGAATTCAGCGGACATGGTCTTCTCCTGTGCAGGCGAACAGCTCGACCGGCTCATTCTCCGCGCTGCCGACGAGCTGCGCAAGCGGCCGGCAGCGCCGGTCGACGCACAATTCATAGCCGGCCGTGAAGATCGAGTGGGCCAGGCGCAGGCGTTCCAGCGGCGCGAGTGTGGGGCGGTAGCGCCAGACGCCGTTCTCCAGCACGGCGCCCTCCGGCGGCTCCATGCCGGCGCCACTGCCGCGGATGCGCGCTTCGAGGAGTTCCAGACGGCCGGCCTCGATGCGCCAGTCCTCCTCCCAGCGGATCTTCTCGATGGAATGCGTCCACGCCAGGGTGAAGGATTCGATGGCCAGCACCGCCGCCAGGGTGCCGGAAACGAGGCACAGCGGCATCAGGAAAAGTCAGTCTGCGCGATACGGCGGCAGCGCCAGGCATGCCAGGCGAGGAAGGCCGCCGCGAGCGCAAAACCGATCTCGTCGGTGAGCGGGATGGCGGCCACGAGGAAGAAGGCCGCCGCCGCCGCGAAAATCCGTTCGGGCCAATTGAGCGGACTCCACATGTGGCCGATCGCGGCTGCACCCCACAGCGCGATGGAGAGCACCGCCTTGAAGACGACGTAGGCGACCGCCGCCACCGTCCAGTCGCCCTGCAGCATCAGCGCGTTGTCGTAGACCGCCATGTAGGGCACGACGAAGCCGGCGATGGCCACCTGCACCGCCTTGAAGCCGATCTTCATCGGCGATTCCTTGGCAATGGAGGAAGCAGCGAAGGCCGCCAGCGCTACCGGCGGCGTGAGGTCGGCCATGATGCCGAAGTAGAAGACGAACATGTGCGAGACGATCAGCGGCACGCCGAGCTTGAGCAGCGCCGGCGCGGCGATGGCGCTGGTGATGATGTAGTTGGGGATGGTCGGGATGCCCATGCCGAGGATCAGGCAAACGATCATGGTCAGCACCAGCGAGAGGAACAGGCTCTTCTCGCCCACCTGCAGGGTGAAGCCGGCGAAACTGGAGGCCGCGCCGGTCAGCGTGAGTATCCCGATGATGACGCCGACCACGGCGCAGGCGACGCCGCCCGGCAGCGCCTGCTTGGCGCCATCCACCAGGCTCATCTTCATGGTGTGCAGGGTCTTGTGCCCGCCCTTGATGCCGAAGCAGGCGGCGACCAGCACGGCGATGAGGCCGAGGATCGGGTAGATGCCCCACTTGGCGAAGGCCGAGGCGCCGAGGCCGACGGCGATCCAGAAGACGACGCGGAAGGCCGTGCCGGAAATGCGCGCGGCCAGCGCCGCGCCGAGGATCAGGATGGCGGTGAGCGCCAGGCCGACCATGCCGGAGAACATCGGCGTGAAGCCGTTGAAGAGCATC